>NZ_JAFLCJ010000009.1:0-232584 GCF_017302695.1 Leptolyngbya sp. UWPOB_LEPTO1
TCAGAAATTCGGCGTGTCTCCCGATGCTTTGCAGCTTCATAGGAAACGCGCAAATACCCTGGCATATCAATTGCCGGATTATCTAAAGGGGGTTTGGGAGCGGCGATCGCTGCCTGATTTCTAGAAGTAGCCAGCATCTCACTGGACAGAACGATGCAAGAGAGGAGAGCCACTGCGAGATATTTCATCACTGTTTCCTTATCAAAGAAGATCGAAGAAGCTTGACTGGCACCCATTTTCCATAACTCTGCTGCAATCCTACTGATAGAGATCCCGTCAGAGCTACTCAAGCTTATCAAACCAGAGAAAAACAAGGCTGGACTATCTCAATCTGTTAACGATCTCACTCGAAGCCGTAGAGGACTTTTCCCGATCCATCTGGAGAAAATCTGACGCACCATTCCCCATCCGCCAGCCAGATACGCAACGGGTGATGAATGAACTTGCCATAGATGAAGGCGAGAACCACGATCAGCAGGAATGAGATCCCCACACCTTGAAATACTTTCCAGGGTCGGGCTGTCCATTGATTTTCCATTGGCGCAAATCTTGAGGGAACGGGCTTAGAATTCCCCTGTTGTGCCTCAAGATTTGCGTAAGCTTCCTGCCGCCGCCGAAGCGACTTCACAAGTTTGCAAAAATCCTCGGTTAACTCAGGGCTCCTCCCAGTATTGAGGGATCAGCTTTAATTGAAAATTTACCCATTCATACGAGGCTTCGTCTTCGCTATAGTTTCTGGCAGTGTAGAGAGCGGTTACGATCGCGGCTCTAATGATTTGGACTTCTTCAGTACCGCATGCTCGGAAGGAATACAAGGTCGAACACCTCGCCTAAACCGATTCCTAATCCAGCGATAACGACAAGATAAATCCATATCTGACGCTGCTCAAACCCCGCAGAACGCAGGCTGAGATCCGCTAGAACCGCTGTCACAAGTGGCAGAAAGACTAAACCCAAGAACTCAAACTTGCTGACAAATAGAAATGCACAGACACTAATCAAAAAGCTCAGGAATACAACGATCAATAAAGTGCGAGAAATCACTCCGGACAACTGCTCAAGCAAAGCCCTGCCCGTTCCAGAAATGATCACGATTGCAAGGATTGCGGCGGCTCCAACAAGCCAGATAATATGATGCGCCGCAAGATACCATCCGAGCATGGCATAAGCGCACCAAAACAGTCCTAACGAGAGCCAGGGCAACGAACGAGAAGATTCGCTATTCATGGGATAAAAGCAATCGCTCAACGAAATGGGTACGAAAAAGCCTCCATGCTTCAGCGTACCGTAACCAAGCTAGTACCGCGTAGATCCGAAGCACGATCGCTAGAATCAGCTATGCTGCGGTCGTCATCGGCGCAGATGCAGACTCGAAATTTATCATCAAACCGATTCCTTCCATTGCCACTGGAATAGGGAACGGGCTTATGTTTTCTAGAGGCAAATTGTGTCGATCACGCTTGATACAACTGAACTTTAGTACGCACGTCCACAACTTGCATTTATAAAATCAAACTGCAAGTTGTGGACATACCGAAAAAAACAGCGGTATCAGTCTTGGTATTCATAGACTTCCCATAGGTTTCTCTTCCCTTAAGAAGCTGTGAATACGCTTTGATATCGCGTCTCACTTATTCGGTTGTAACTCAGTTTTAGGGATGTTTTAGGGAGCTATGAAACTCGGTATCCTGAAATTGATGGGCGATACTGGATTCGAACCAGTGACTTCATCCCTGTCAAGGATGCACTCTACCACTGAGTTAATCGCCCGCAGTTATTTACAGTAGCAAACTTCTCTCGGCTTGTCTAGTCCTAATTTTTTATCCGCAAATCCAATGTGAAACGTAAACAACTTTAAAGAAGTATGGCGCAATTTGGGGACTTGCTGGAATAATCAGTTTGTAAGCTAAACATCTGTCGTGAGTTTGATAGGGAGAATACGTTTTGGATTCGCGCACTCAGCAATCGGCACACTTGCCCTCTCAAGTCGCTGCTCAAGAGGACTTCAGTGAATACGTCGCTCATCTTCAACTTCATATGGCGTTACAAGCTCGGAATCTCGTTCCCCGACTGACCAACACTCCGGATCATCGGGAGCAGTTACTCCATCAAACCCAAGCAGATTTTGAGAAGTTCGCTTCTCGGCAAATGTTTTTCTAACTGGGCTTCCATCGATAAACGCTTCAATGTAGTCAGAGCACAAATGCTCTGACTTTTTTATTTCAGGTTTATTTGATGAATAAATCCACGGGTAATCGCAAGTAAACGTTTTGAGGATCATTCATCGATTTCAGGCTTTCTAGCTCGGCTTGGAACTTTTTCATCTCGCTGGTGAGCGGATCGATCGCGGTAGATTCTTCAATGCTCGATCCCATCAAACTTTCGAGCAAGCGCTCTTCAAACGATCGCGGTTTTGGAAATTCTTCAATTTGCCAATCTTCCCCAAGGTTGGCTCGCTCGGCTGCGGCTCGAATTGCGTCTTGCAACCCACCCAATTGATCAACTAAGCCCAATTGCTTCGCCTGAATCCCTGACCAAACCCGACCTTGAGCAATTTCTGCCACCTTGGACTTTTGCAACTTGCGAGAAGCTGAAACCTTGGTGAGAAACTGATCATAAATACGATCGACACTCTTTTGAATCAGGGCTAGCTCTTGAGGGGTTTTCGGACGAGAAACGGTTTGAGCATCCGCAAATCGACCCGTTTTGACGACATCCCAAGTAATTCCATTGCGATTCGCAAGTTGCTGCACATTGAGAATTCTGCCGAAAACGCCAATCGACCCTGTAATCGTCGTTGGCTCTGCAAAAATCTCACTCGCATAGGTAGAAATCCAATATCCACCCGATGCGGCAACATTGCCCATCGAAACAATCACAGGTTTGACCTGATTGGTCAAAATTGCCTCACGCTGAATAATCTCTGAAGCGGTCGCACTGCCACCTGGACTATTGACTCTCAGCACAACAGCTTTCACATCGTCATCTAACCGTAATTCTCGCAGTTGTCTCGCTAAGCGATCGCCTCCGATTTGCCCAGTCGCACCTTGCCCATTGACAATTTCGCCTTCAGCATAAACAACGGCGATTTGATTGCGACTGGATCGATCATTGCGGTTGCTCTCTGCAACTCGTGCATAATTTCTTACGCTAATTTGTCGAAACGACTTGGTATCATCGTCCTGACCTGTAATCTTCTTCAGGTCTGCAATCACTTCATCGAAATACGCGACTCGATCGACTAATTTCTGTTTGACGGCTTCTTGAGGGTCTAACAGCCCGGCGCGATTTGTGATTGCTTGCAGTTGTCGAGGAGTCAGCTTTCTAGCTTTGCTCGTTGTACCTAAGATCTCAGTCCAAATGTCGCTTAATAGCTTCTGAGTTTGTTGGCGATCTGCCGGACTGCGACGATTCTGCAAAAATGGCTCAACCGCCGATTTATATTTACCGACCCGCGTCACCTGCACACCTACCCCAAACCGTTGGAGAGCCTGAGCAAAAAACACGCCCTCAGAACTTAATCCATTCATTTCCAGCCCACCGATCGGATTCATGGCGATCGTATCTGCGGTAGAGCCTAAATAATATTCGCGTTCCTGCCAATCGACATCATACGCATAGATTCGTTTGCCACTCTGTTTGAAGCGCTCTAGAGCGGAACGGACTTCTCTTAACGTTGCATAACCTGTCGTATTCGGATTGTTGCCCCCATTCAGATATAGCCCGACAATCCGATCGTCTTTTGCTGCCTCATTGATCGCATCTAACACCGATCGCAACCCAATCACATTGGGACGATTTCCAGCGATCGCATCATTGAGAACATCCCGAGTACTAGCACTAGCAGGCGCATCCGTAATTGTCTGCGAAAGGTCAAACACTAAGACAGATTTGTCTCGCACCGTCGGAGCCGAATCACGAGCCGCCATCATCGAAATCGAGATGAGTAGCAGTAAAAGCCCACCCACGCTGATACCTAGAAAAATAAACAAACCAAGTACAGTGGCGAGGGTGTGTTTCAGAAAGTCACGCATACGTTAGAGAAGCATGGGAAGAAGTCGCTTTTCCATGCTACATCTGTTTTTGCAGAATCAGTTGGAAGGCGGGGGAGTGGAGATATCTCTCTATCCCCCTATCTCCCTAATTTTCTGGAACATACGCTGGCAGCGATCGCACCAGACTCGTCCACTCCTGATTTGCATTCACATAGCCAATCTCAGCCATATAAGTGCGATCGCCTTGCGAAATCGGCACATCACAGCTCAATGCCATATCGTCGATGTCATGTTCCTCATAGCGAGCAGGCAATTGCGTTCCTGCATCTGTCACATCGTACAGCCGCAAGACCAGATTCTCACCAGAACTGATATCCAGTCGAGAACGCAACGATCGAGGAATATCCCAGGACGCATAAGCCCATCGAGAATTTCGAGGAGTCAACACCAAACGCCCTTCACTGATGCTTGTCGTAAATGAATTCGGTTCACCTGAGACAAACACATTGGTATCCACGAGATCGGGGTCAAATTCATGGGAATCGATCGCTGTCTCGCCCGTGACAAACTGATTCGGTTCAGTGACAGCAGCGTCTTGCGAGTCTTTGCGTTGACCCGATAAGAATGACCAAGCTGCGGCTCCTGCTCCGGCTGCTGCGGCTCCTGCAGTTGCTGCGCCTCCTGCAAAAGTATTCACCCCCGTTTGAGCAGTATCGCTAGCAGTCTCCCCGGCTCGATTCGTAATTCGTTGGAACCAATTCGGCGAGTCAGAAGGTTCTGCTTCAGGCAATTCAGTAGACGCATCATCGCGATCGCCTGACAAGAAAGATTTTGCAGAATCGACTGCACCTGTTGCAGCTGCGGCTCCGCCTGCCACTGCTGTACTACCCGCGTTCGCTATATTGCCCAGGAAATTAGAACTCGAAGTTGCCGGAACGCGCACATGGGTCGATCGAGCTAATCCCAACCATTGACCTTCTGGAGTGAGATAGCCAATTTCAGCGAGATAATCGCGATCAGGGAGTGCGATCGGCAAGCGTTGACGTTGGGTTAATTCATCACAATCAAATTGTTGAACACTGTGAGCAGGCTGATTTTCCAAGTCGATATCGGTGACATCGTACAGCCGGAGCGCTAGCTTCTCGCCCCCCTGCTGACGCATTGCCTGACGCTCCTCGCTCGGAAGATCCCAAAATGCCTCAACTTCTTGAGGGCTACGCGATTTGAGCACGACTCGGCTCTGCTGACCCCGATTACCAAAGGTTGACCAAGCGGCGGCGCCTCCCGCGATCGCAGTTCCTCCCGCGATCGCAGCGCCTCCAAGATTGCCCCAATCCCCGAATCCATCTTGACCTGCCCGAGTCGCATCTCCGACGAAATTTGCGTCTGCATTGGCATCGACACCTAGCCCAGTCCCGAATTCAGGCGCATCAACCGCTGCGGAGCCATTGCGATCGCCGTGGAGCGGATCAAACCCGCCTTCTACATAAGGGGCGCTGAACGTATCATCGCGTTCTGGTAAATCTCCGGCGGCATAGCCAGGAGCATTAAAGCTACCTGTTGCACCTGCATCGACTGGACCGCGACGACTGCGAGCGAGCATCCAGAGCAGGGTTGCACCAGAAGCAATTGGGAGGAGCCACCAGAGCCAGTTCGGTAAGCCCCCTGTGCCTGCTCCTGCGCCATTCGCCCCGGCTGTATCGCTACTTGGGAACAAGAATGCTAAAGGATTGCTGTCCCCAGTTTGCGAGGTTCCATCTTGAGCGTTATTGCCGCTTGGAGAGGTAGCTGTGGTTCCCGCTGTGCCTGTTGCGTTCTTTTCAGTTGCAACTGGGGCTTTTTTATCGTCTGTACCTGCTTTGGTCGGTGCTTTTGCCTCAGGTTTAGCCTCTACTTTCTTGCCTGAAGCTGGAGCGGCAGCACTTAGCGCGATCGCATCCGCGACTCCGGATTGGGTGAGCGTTTTTTGTCCGACTGGAGCCGTCGCAAATCCTAAAAAGGCTTTCACGGCATCGTTCGGTTCACCTTTATAAACGTAGTAAAGCGCTTGCGAGAAGGGATAGCGAGGATCGGTTGGGGCGACATTATCCAAGGCTATTGCCTTCGCGCCCGCCAAACCTTTCGTTTGATTCGCCGTCACGTAGCCGATACCAGTGTTGCCCAGTCTAGAGACAACTGCTTTCGTCGTATCTTCGTTCAGTTTCTCAACCGTTGCGCCTGTTGCAAAATTCCCTTGTCTGAAGACAGGATAGCTTTTGAACGCTTCGCGGGTGTCGCTAGAATCCGGTCGATCGACAAATTTCACCGGGGCAGAAGATCCACCCACTTCTGACCAGTTTTTGATTTCGCCGCGAAACATTTTGGCAAATTGGGTAATCGTGATGCTTTTTGCGAAGGGGTTGTCTGCACCGACCAAAATTGCAATTTTGTCTCGTCCCACGGGTACAGCCGTTAAGCCTTGCGCTTTTTCTTGCTCGTTGAGCGGTCGCCCGATCGCTGCGAGATCCACTTTTCCTTCAACAACGGCTTTGATGCCTTCGGGAACTCCGTTAGCCGCAATGTTAACTTTCGTGCCTTGAAATCTCTGCTCGAATCCTTTCTTCAAAACATCGTTGACCGCTGCCATGCTGGTTGAGCCATCGATTCGGACATTGGTGCCCGCTTTCACGGAAGCCGGAAGTTGGAAGGTGGGAAATTGTTGTGCTCGAACCAGTTGTACTTCTGCGACGGTGGTGGTCAAGAGAAGTGCAAAGCCGACTGCGGAGAAATATTTTTTATGCACCATACTTTTTTACCTGTGGGAGCAAAAACTTTTTTACACCGTTGCAGCCCATAAAGACAAGTGCAACTGGATACGAACGGCTCTGAATCGAACCCTGAATCGAACCTGAGAACGTCCGAATTCATATCAATTCATACCATTAGATTCGCGTATTGATCACCATAGGATGAATTTAATCGTTTTGATCCGCTGTTAAGAGTTTATTAATGGTTGGATGAATATGGGAAGATTGGGGCGTTCAAAATATCAATCAGTGTGGAATGCAGAATTCGCAGCGGCAAGAAGAAGTCACGCTCACGATGTCAGGCAAATTGATCGATTCAGGCTATCAAAATGCTTTTAAAGCAGAGGTGCGATCGTATTTCGATCACATTGCAGCGCAGATCGATCGCTGGAATCAGCGCAATCAATATTATTATCAAGACCTCGATCGCTTGCATCAATTCTTCATTCCACCGGGTCGCCGAGTCCTGGAAATTGGCTGTGGAACTGGAAATTTACTCGCTGCACTTGATCCTGCGATCGGAGTCGGCATTGACTTTTCTGAACCCATGATTCAGATTGCTCAAGCAAAATACCCTCATCTCCAGTTCTATTGCTTAGATGCAGAAACGCTCAGTCCGGATGATCTCAATCCGGCAGAATTCCAGTTTGATTTTATTGTGCTTTCTGGAGTATTAGGACATTTAAGCGATGTGCAGCAAGTATTAACAAGACTGCATCCTTTTTGCCATCCTCGAACCCGATTGCTTCTAACCTTTCACAATTTTTTATGGCAGCCTTTGTTGCACTTCGCTGAGAAAATTGGTCAGCGTCGTCCCCAGCCTGCTCAAAGTTGGTTATCGATGACCGATGTGCAAAATTTACTTCAAATTACAGGCTACTTACCGCTGCGATCGAGCAGGCGTTTCTTGTGTCCCAAGCAGATTCCTGTAATCGCACCCTTTTTTAATCGATTTTTGGCGCATCTGCCGATCCTGAATCATTTAGGACTCACGAATTACGTTGTGGCAAAGCCTCAGTTTGGAGCAAATACACACCATTACTCTTGCTCAGTCATTGTGCCTGCTCGCAATGAGGCAGGCAATATTCGAGATGCGATCGCGCGTTTACCGCAATTAGGAAGTCATACCGAAGTCATTTTTATCGAAGGACACTCTCAGGACGAGACTTGGAACGAGATTCAAAACGTGGTCAGTCAAGGGCATCCGCACTTTACTTTAAAGGCTTTACAGCAGACAGGAAAAGGCAAAGGGGATGCGGTGCGGCTTGGATTCGCACAGGCAACGGGCGATATTTTGATGATTTTGGATGCAGATTTGACGGTGCAACCCGAGGATTTACCCCATTTCTTTGAGGTGATTGCTCGCGATCGCGGCGAATTTATCAATGGCTCAAGGTTGGTTTATCCGCGATCAGGCAAGGCAATGCCTTGGTTAAATAACTGGGCAAATAAGTTTTTTAGCTTGGCATTTTCTTTCTTACTCGGACAACCGATCAAAGATACGCTATGCGGCACAAAAGTTTTGCGGCGAGATGATTACGAAAAAATTGCAGCCGGACGAAGCTATTTTGGGGATTTTGACCCGTTTGGTGACTTTGATTTACTCTTTGGGGCAACCAAACTGGGCTTGCATCTAGTCGATGTGCCTGTTCGGTATCAACCTCGAACTTATGGCACATCTAATATTGCGCATGTTCGTGAGGGATTAGTTTTATTGCGAATGTGCCTCTACGCCTCTCGGAAAATTAAGTTTTTCTAGGGTTGAGCGTTTCTAAATCCTGTATCTTGAGTGAAGCGGCAATTTGCACAATAAAGCATGAAAAGACCTTGGAACCCGATCGAGGCTTGGGCAAAACTGACGAATCCGCGTCCTCCCCAACATGGACATGAATCTGCTCCACATTCGCCCCGGTTGAATCCACTTGAGCAAGTCTCGATCGTGCTTCCGGTTTATAACGAACAAGCTTGCATTCAGCGAACGTTTGAAGCGGTTTTGCACTATCTCAAAACGCATCCCAATTTTACGTTCATTTTTGTAGATGACGGATCGAGCGATCGCACGAAACACATCATCACCGCCGGGATTCGGATTGCAAAAACGCCTCAGATTAAATTGCTGTCTTACAAACCGCGAGCAGGCAAAGGGTATGCGATTCGGCGAGGAGTTGAATATGCAGATGGTGATTTGATCTGCTTTCTTGATGGCGATTTGGCTTATTCACTTGCCCACCTAGATAAATTGATTGAAAAATTGCAGACTTGCGATGTTGTTATCGGCAATCGCGCTCTGATACGAGGTCGTCACCAGCCCGAGAACTTCGATCGCAAAATTACCGAAAAAGTTTTCAACTTCTTATCCCGTAGGATTTTGAACTTGCAATACAGCGATATGCAGGCAGGGCTAAAAGGATTTCGGAGATCGGCTGCGAAACAATTATTTTTTTACCAAATTTTAACCGGATTTTCGTTTGATGTGGAGCTAATTTATTTAGCGAAACAGTGGGGATATACGATCGGAGAAGTTCCGGCGATCGTCTCGAAACAGCATCAGAAAAAAATGTCGAAAGTTCATCTGTTACGCGACTCGATTAAAATGCTTCTGGATCTGCTCAAAATCCGATTTAATGATCAGCTAGGTCGATATCAATAATGTCTTGGTTAAATTTAGTA
Source organism: Leptolyngbya sp. UWPOB_LEPTO1 (assembly GCF_017302695.1). Taxonomy (NCBI): domain Bacteria; kingdom Bacillati; phylum Cyanobacteriota; class Cyanophyceae; order Leptolyngbyales; family Leptolyngbyaceae; genus Leptolyngbya; species Leptolyngbya sp. UWPOB_LEPTO1. Next base: position 9,452 of record NZ_JAFLCJ010000009.1, read on the forward strand.
TCGTTTGCTGGAATCTTTATCCTGTGTGGAATTGCCTGGATCGGGTCTGAAAACCGCCGTGTGATTCCGTGGAAAGTGATTCTCTGGGGCATCGCACTGCAATTAATTCTCGGATTGCTGGTGTTTTCGTTTCCTGTCACCCGCGCGGTTGTGACCGTGATTAGCAACAGTGTGAATGCCATCTTAGATGCCACTGAAGCAGGAGCAAGGTTTCTGTTTGGCTCGCTCTTGGTTCCAGATGTCAGCACACCTGGTCCAATTTTAGCGGGGCGCTGGATTGCCCGCGCGATTACGCCAGCTTATGTTCCAGTTGCAGGCGATCGCTTAAGTCCAGACAATCTCAATTTAGGCTACGTCTTTGCCTTCCGAGCATTACCCTCGGTGATCTTTTTCTCGGCATTGATGTCTTTGCTATATCATTTGCGCGTCATTCAACCGATTGTAAATTTCTTTGCAAAAATCTTTCACCGATTGTTGAATCTCAGTGGTGCAGAAGCACTCAGTGGGGCAACTAATATTTTTGTCGGAATTGAATCGGCATTAGTGATTCGTCCGTATCTCGCCAATATGACTCGTAGCGAACTCTGCGCGATTTTGACTTGCTGCTACGGGAGTATCGCTTCTACTGTTCTTGCACTTTATGCGGGATTGTTACGTCCAACATTTCCGAATATTACTGGGCATTTGGTTTCAGCCTCGTTCATGGCAATTCCAGCGTGTTTTGTCGTGTCCAAACTCTTGGTGCCGGAAACAGAAACGCCTAAAACGATCGCTGCTTTACCCAAAGAAGAAGAACCTGAAGAGAGTACGTCGAGCGCGATGGAAAGCGTGATTGCAGGCGCATTGGACGGTGTGAAATTAGCGATCGCGATCGCGGCTTTGCTCGTTGCTGTGCTCGGTTTAGTGGCGATCGTCAATCTCTTTTTTGCGAACTTAGGTGGACTTGCCGAAAGTAACAATTTAACGATTCGGCGCATTGGCATTATTTTCCAAATTGTGACGCTGCAAAATATCGTCGGTGCACTGTTTGTTCCACTAACGGCAATCACAGGTGTTTCTGCAAACTGGAACGAGATCTGGGAAACTTCGGTGTTGATTGGACGCAGATTGCTCGAAACAGAAGTGCCGGCTTATCAACAGCTTGGAGTATTAGCAAGTCAGGGGAGAATTAGCGATCGAGCTTTAGTGATTACGAGCTATTGTCTCTGCGGATTTGCGCATTTGCCTTCAGTTGGAATTTTCGTCGGTGGATTTTCTAGTTTGATTCCATCGCGTCGTAAAGAACTCGCAAGTGTTGGCTGGAAAGCGCTTTGGGCTGCGACTCTCGCAACTTTGATGATTGGTTGTGTGGCGGGTGTTTTTTATCTTGGTAATCCATCGGTTTTGAGAGGGTAGAACATGAAACGCAATTGGCTTATTGGATGGTTTGCTCTCGCAATTGTCCTATTCACAACTCTCTCCAGCATTGCCCAAACTCCTGCTCCTACCCCAACTGGAGCTTTAGGCGTTCCGGTTGCTCCGATTCCGGTTGATCCGTCTTTACCTGCGAATCGTCCGCCAATTCCGACAGCTTCTCCTTCACCTACAACTTCTCCGGTTGCGTCTCCTGGGGCATCCCCTGCGCCAATTCCAATTGCGCCTCCTGCGCCTGCGCCGCTACCTGCTGCACCCACGGCAGATCCACTGCCGACCAGTGGCGACTATAAAGATCCCAACGGACGTTTTATCGTTGGAATCCTGAAAGACTACAAAGTCAGTCCGCTTGCTGGAACGGTTCTGATCGAATCTCCAGATGGAAATTTAGCTTATAGCGTTCTTGCTCAGCCTCAATCTCAGTTGGGTGTCGCTGGAAGTATTATTCCAAATGAAGCATTAGTGACTGCTGCACAGAATGCATTTCGCCAGGGGGAAGGATTTCAAACAGGTGAAGTGCGATCAATCCCAGGTGGTGTGCAGATCGATTGGACAGGGAATTTGACGATCGCAGGTGCAACTCAACCGGTTGGCGGTGTCATTGTGGCAAGACAGACCAGTAATAGTGTTTTGCTCGTTTTAGTTGCAGCCACAAACGAAGGGGGAAGTCGCGTTTTAGGTGCAGCAACTACAATTGCAAATAGTTTGCGGGCAAGTTAATGGCGTTTGTAATAGCAGGAGAACGGAGTGGAGCAGGCAAAACAACGGTCACGCTCGCATTGTTAGCTGCATTGAGACGGCGCAATCTGACAGTGCGATCGTTTAAAGTTGGGCCTGATTACATTGATCCGATGTTTCATCGTCATGTGACGGGGCAAGCTTGCTATAACCTTGATCCGGTTTTAACTTCGGAAGCTTATGTACAGCAGTGCTTTGCTCAACGGGCTTCCGAGTATTCGATCGTAGAAGGGGTGATGGGCTTATTCGATGGAGCCGCTGGACACAAAGATTTTGCGAGTACTGCTCATATCGCTCGATTATTAAATCTGCCGATTTTGCTCGTGGTGGACTGTCGAAGCTTGTCTTACTCGGTTGCTGCGATCGTGCATGGCTATCGATCGCTTGATCCGCGATTGAAATTTGCGGGAGTCGTTTTAAACCGAGTCGGCAGCGATCGCCATTTAGAACTGCTGAAATCTGCCTTAATAGATGTGCCGATTTTGGGAGTTTTACGGCGACAAGACGCGATCGAGATTCCCGATCGCCATTTAGGATTAGTTCCAACCGATGAACTGCCAGGATTGACTGAGTTAATCGATCGCTTAGCCGAATTAGGGGAGTCTTGCTTCGATTGGGACGCATTGATGCCCTATTTGAAAACAGCAACAACCCCAAAAGTCTCAGTTCCTGAATCTTCAAGATCTGTCAAAATTGCGATCGCAAGAGATGCCGCGTTTAATTTTTACTATCAGGACAATCTTGATCTGCTGAGGCAAGCAGGAGCGGAACTAATCGAATGGAGTCCTTTAAGAGATACATTCCCCAATGATGTAGATGGACTGTATTTTGGTGGTGGCTTTCCTGAAATGTTTGCAGAAACGCTGAGCGAAAATCATGCAACACGACACGCAATTCGAGCAGCCATTCAATCGGGAATGCCAACTTATGCAGAATGCGGTGGACTGATGTATCTCAGTGAAAAAATTATCGATTTCTCAGAACAAGCTTTTTCAATGGTTGGAGCAATTCCAACAACAACCGTCATGCGATCGCGCTTAACCTTGGGATATCGCAAAGCGACCGCATTACAAACAACCCCGATCGTCAAAAAAGACGAGACACTACACGGGCATGAATTTCATCGATCGAGTCCTACAACTGAATCAGAGAAACCTTTATTTGAATTGACAGGCCTTTCTCGATCGTCGATGCAATACGACGGTTGGCAAACACCCAAATTACACGCTTCCTATCTGCATCTACACTGGGGCGCAACTTCGCAAATCCCACAGCGATTTGTTCGATACTGTACTAAATTCCGCAGCGATCGCTATCCTTAAAAAGAACATGGATAACAGATTAGACATGGCTGGATCGATTCAAGAAATTGCTCAACGTCTTACCGCCCTAGATCAGAAAATTGAGACAATGGGCGACACCTTCACCGAAACCTATCGCAGCTATCTTCAGCAACTCGGTCAAACCGTACGGCAGCAACTCATTCTGTCGTGCTACAAAATCTGTACCGAAAATTATCCCAAACGCTTTTTAGCCCTCCCCCTCAGTCAGCGTCAACAACTCCAAGACGACCTCAAAGCGCTCGCCGATCAAACTGCAACCGATTTACAAGAACTGCTTCAACCGATCGAGCACACCCAACCCGAGCCAGTCGAACTCCCCGACGAACTCGCAGCCCTGCTCTCGGACGAAGATCTCGATGACGAGGACGACGAATATCAAGAGGAACTCGAACCTAAAACCCCTTTGACCCCGATCGAAGCATTGACCATTTGGCAAGAACAACTCGATCGCTCCATTCACAAGACCCTAAAAACTGCCTCGAATCGCGCCAATCAATATCTCCAAGACGCTGAAATTCTGCAAAAGCGCATTCCCCAAGCGGTAATTGATGCTGCATCCAAATCCGAAGGCAACGATCCCAATTCTCCTAACCTACTCAATGTGCTCGTCAGTGCGAGTGAAAAATCTGGTACAGATGGAACTCCCGCAGCAGCGGCAGCAGCACTGAATGCACTCATCCATGTCGTTGCCGTCAATCTCAAGCTAAACGAATTAGAATTCAATGACATTCCGCTGATGAACTTGCGAAACAAGATCCGAGATCTCAAGAAACAATTTCAGGCGATCGCGCGTGAGTATCAGAAAAAACAGCGGGAACACGCCGTTCTCGAAGCCCAACATGCCTGGAAATCAACCTGGACATAAACCATCCTCAATCAATCGAGCTATGCCAAAATTCCCCACCCCGCCTATCCTAGAAAGAAGGAAACCAAGGGGAGGCGCGTAGTGGTAAAGCAAACCATTAAATTAGCCGCGATCGGAGATGTTCACGATCGATGGGAGGCTGAAGACGAAGCAGCGCTGAAAGCTTTAGGAGTAGATTTAGCTCTGTTTGTCGGAGATTTTGGCAATGAATCGGTTGAAATCGTCCGCTTAATTTCTCAGGTGCAAATACCAAAAGCAGCGATCATGGGCAATCACGACGCTTGGTATAGTGCAACCGATTGGGGTCGTCAAAAAAGCCCCTACGATCACCGCAAAGAAGATCGCGTTCAGCAACAGTTAGATTTGCTCGGTGAAGCTCATGTCGGGTATGGGAAGCTTGATTTTCCCAACTTCAATCTCAGCGTCGTGGGGAGCCGTCCGTTTAGCTGGGGTGGCTCGAAGTGGAAATATGAGCAATTTCATCATGAACGCTTCGGAGTCGAGAGCTTTGATGAATCGGTGAATCTAATCATGAATGCCGTGGAACAAACCGCGAGTGATACGATTCTCTTCATCGGACACAATGGACCCAAAGGACTAGGAGATCGACCTGAAGATCCCTGCGGCAAAGATTGGCAACCGATCGGGGGTGATCACGGTGATCCAGATTTTGCAGACGCGATCGCGCAAGCTCGTCAACTCGGAAAAAAGATTCCGTTCGTGACGTTTGGGCATATGCATCACACGTTGCGTCACACTCAAACCGAACTCCGTCGCGCCATTCACGTTGATACTGCTGGAACGGTTTACTTAAATGCTGCCAGCGTGCCCAGAATCATCAAACAAGACGGACAAAAACTGCGGAATTTCTCAATCGTCACCCTCGAAGATGGCATCGTCACCCAAGCCGAACTCCTTTGGCTCGATGCCAACTTTAAAACTGCATCCAAGACTGTTCTCTATCAAATCCAGGAAGCAGAAGCGATCGCCTAGCAACTTGCATCTAAACCGAGGAAAGCACAGGTAGCATTTAGCAATAAAAAAGGAGGTTCAAAAAACCTCCTACGAGTGCTCAGAGTTAGCAAACGTTAAGAAACGGCATCAGCCTTAAGCCAAACCTGTATTCATCCCAGGTCTGCCAGTTGCCAATTCAACCTTGACAATCTTGCCGCCCATCTTCTGGATGCGTTGCTGTTCTTTAAACCAGTTTTCGTAAGGAACAAGCTTCGTGAAGAACGTATTTTGCAATTCTCGCTGAGTCCGGATGCGGGTCTGGCTGGGGACGCAAGCCGTAATCTTGAACATTCTCATGAGTCGGTCTCTCCTAAGGGATAAAAAAGTAGGAAGAAGTGCCCCTACGAATGAAGGGAAGTCGCGTTTAGAAAGATCTCAAAAATAGTGCGATCGCTTAGACTCAGCTATTGATGATAGCGCCTTAACAAATCGTAAACGAAATCGCATCACAGAACAATGCTGTTTTTAAAAGGTTGGAAGCCAAGAGTCAAGATTAAATCGTAAAAGCCAAAACGAGCCTCAACAACCTAACCGTCACTCCAGACTTCCAAACTTAGAAGCTAAAGAACAAAAGCGATCAGCATTTCGTTCTGTAACTTAGTCTTAGCTCAAGCCAGAGCAGATGTAGTCGAAGTAAACGCCCATTTCTTTACCAGCGTCTGCACCAACCAAGCTAGCGGTGACTTCTTTCATTGCTTGGATTGCTTGTACAGTCGAAGTAACAGGCACGCCCAAGCTGTTGTAGGTTTCTTTCAATCCGTTGAGAACGCGCTCATCGAGGATCGAAGGATCTCCAGCCAACATTGCGTAGGTGGAGTAGCGGAGGTAGTAGTCGAGGTCGCGGATGCAAGCAGCATAACGACGAGTCGTGTACATGTTGCCACCGGGACGGGTTACATCCGAGTACAACAAGGACTTAGCAACTGCTTCTTTCACGATCGCTGCTGCGTTAGCAGAGATGGTGGTTGCTGCACGAACGCGCAGTTCGCCAGTTGCGAAGTAGCCTTTGAGTTTGTCGAGCGCAGAGCTATCCAGGTATTTACCCTGAACGTCAGAAGTGTTGATTACCGAGGTAATTGCGTCTTGCATGATTTCAAGTTCCGTAAGTCGCGTGGTCTTAAATTAAAAAAGAATCGATCGTGGCGAGCAATTACTGCATTGCACCGACGAGGTAGTCGAAGTAAGCACCTGCTTCTGCTGCATCATCAGCCGAGAGCAAGGAGGTTGCAACGCTCTTCATAGCACGAACGCCTTCTGCAACTGCGGGGATCGGGGTTCCCAAAGAGTTGTACATTTCTTTGACACCAACGACTCCGATTTCTTCGATCGGGGTTACGTCGCCTGCTACGATTCCGTAGGTTACGAGGCGCAGGTAGTAATCCAAGTCACGCAAGCAGGTTGCGGTCATTTCTTCGCCGTATGCGTTTCCACCAGGAGAAACAACGTCAGGACGCTTTTGGAACAATTGGTCGCCTGCTTGCTTCACGATGCGCTCACGAGCACCCGTCAAGGTTTCAGCAATGCGTAGACGCTTTTCACCAGTGGTGACGAAGCCTTTGATCCGATCCAATTCGCCGGGGCTGAGGTAACGTGCCTCAGCGTCAGCATTCACGATTGATTTCGTGACAATACTCATTGATGGATTCCTCCAAAGAAATGTAACCGAATTTGTTTAAAAGGGAGTTCCCCAAGTGGTTTTGGAGTCACGCGATTGGGTTGAGCCACCGCCTTTGACTTCGCCACCTTCCGAAAATTATTGTGCGGCATTGCGTTAACCTTCCTGGGCGCTCTGCAACATTTTGTAATATCTTTACTCAGGTTCGCGGCAAGTTCTGAAATTCCGATTAAAAACGTGCCACAAGTTTGTATAATTTCTACCGCTAAAAATCGCGCGCTCGATTGCTAGCCCATTCTGTAGCGAGGTGCGATCGCTGGCAACCCTGGTTCAGTTGCCAGATTTGATTCCAGCTAAAAGAGTTTTGTCGGTTTGAGAAAGAGCCAACTCACGAAGAAGAACGAGGCTGTGAACAGTTGTGCGATGTCGAGTGCTGAGAGGTAGCCGTCCATTAAAGCAGCGATCGATCGGTCTGCGATGCCAAAGAGCCAGGATGAAATGCCGAGAATCCAGATACTAGAGCGCAGTCGCGCCAAAAACGCGACGGATTCACCAGAAGGTTTGCGAAACATAATGTGGGTTCCGAGAGAGTGCAACAGGTTCAAAGTGCCTCTATGTTACAAAATATTATTTATGCTTGCCATAAGTCCACCGATATACATAGTGAAGTTCTGACTTTTGGAGTCTTGCTCTAAAGGCAGGAGTTGTGATTTGGTGAGGTCAGAAGAATCTGTTCGTTTCACCTTCATCTCCAATGCCCTACGCGATCGATTTCGGAACCAGTAACACCGTCATTACGCGCTGGAATGCTGTGACTCAGCAGCCAGAAACTTTAGCCATTCCAGGAATTTCTCAACGTCTCGCCCAGAATCCATCGCTGATCCCCAGTTTGTTGTATGCCGAAAATGCAGCACAGGGCAAAGTTACGATCGGGCAGGAGGTACGCGATCGCGGTTTAGATATCAGTCAGGATTCACGATTTTTCCGCAACTTCAAGCGCGGGATCGGAACAGAGGTGCAAGGATTTCTGCCCGAATTGGATGGTCAGGTGATTCGATTTGAGCAGGTGGGCGAGTGGTATCTCACCCAAATTATCAATCAGTTGAAAACGACCGATCCAGAGATTGCAGAATCGATTGTTTTCACCGTGCCAGTTGATAGTTTTGAGGCGTATCGGCTTTGGCTCGGGCAGATTTGTGAGTCTTTGGATATTAATCAGGTGCGGATGATTGATGAGCCAACAGCGGCAGCATTGGGATATGGATTTGTTGATCGACAAACTTTACTCGTGGTTGATTTTGGCGGTGGAACGTTGGATTTATCGATTGTTCAAACGAATGTGAATCAATCGGCAAAGCCAACAGGATTTATTTTGAAATGGGGGCAGAAATCATTTAAGGAACAGTCAGGACAACAAGCAAAGACGGCGAGAGTGATTGCAAAAGCTGGACAAAATTTAGGCGGATCGGATCTAGATAATTGGCTTGTCGATCATTTTGTGAATACACAAGGATTCACAGCAACGCCATTAATTTCGAGATTAGTAGAACGACTAAAAATTCAGCTTTCGCTCTTCACTGAAGCGCAGGAAGTTTTCTTTGATGATGAGCGTTTTGAAAGCTATGACTTGTCTTTAACGCGATCGCAGTTTGAGCAGATTTTGAGCGATCGCGGTTTCTTTACGAAGCTCGATGAATCGATGGAACAAGTCTTGCAACAAGCCCGCAGACAAGGGTTAGCTGTGAGTGATATTGATGCGGTTTTACTGGTCGGTGGAACGGTTCAAATTCCAGCAGTGCAGAACTGGGTGAAGCAATATTTTGATGAGCGTTTGATTCGGTGTGAAAAGCCGTTTGAAGCGATCGCTCAAGGGGCATTGCAACTGAGCCAAGGCATTGAGCTAAAAGATTTTCTCTATCACGGCTATGGAATTCGCTATTGGGATCGGCGGCAGAATCGCCATAATTGGCATCCTTTGATTAAAGCAGGACAGCCTTACCCGATGGAAAATCCTGTGGAATTGGTGCTAGGAGCGTCGTTAGAGAGCCAGCCAAGTATTGAACTGATTGTAGGTGAGTTAGGAGCCGAAACAGTTCAGACCGAGGTTTACTTTGATGGCGATCGCTTAGTCACTCGCAATGTTTCAAGCTCGCAAACGCAAGTACAAGCATTGAATGATAAAGATGGATCACGGAGCATTGCTGAACTTGATCCGCCGGGAAGTCCGGGAAGCGACCGCATTAAGGTACAGTTCATGGTCGATCGCGATCGTTTTTTGCGGATTACGGTGGAAGATTTACTGACGGCTCGAACATTGGTTGAAGATCAAGCAGTTGTCCAGTTGAGTTAGCTACTCTGCTGAATAGTTTGTTATTCTGACCAGAATTTGGCTGAATATACTTGAGAAGTACTCGTGAATACATGCCCTATGACTCAAGCGATTCCTTTTCAAACGGTTATTGAATACGTCGAAGCACTCTCTGAGGATGAACAGAATGAGTTATTTGATTTGATTCAGAAACGGCGGGTGATGAAGCGGAGGCAGAAAATTGCTCAAAATGCAGAAAAGACACTGGAAGCTGTCAGGAATGGCACAGCAGAACGAGGAACAGCGGCTGACGTGATGGCTGTTATCTTCGGGGATGATAAATGAGAACGCTAATCTATGACCGACTAGAGTTGAGATGAAAGAGTGGTGATAAGAATTCGATTCTGTTCATCTGTACCAACGCTGATCCGAAGTTTGTCATCAAGGTTTGGTTGGTTGAAGTAGCGTACTAGGATGTTTTGCTGCTTAAGCGCCTCATAGATTTTTGCAGCATTGCCTGGAGGTTGAGTGAGGAGGAAATTTGTTTGAGAAGTCCAGACCTCAAAGCCTAACTGTCTAAGTTCGATCGCTAATTTTTCTCGCGATCTCTTCACTTTTTCCGCACATTCATTTTTATAGTCCTGGTCACGCATTGCGGCAGCACCAACTAAAGTTGCGATCGCATCGACACTATAGCTATCACGAACTTTGAATAAGCCTCGAATGAGGTGAGGTTGCGCGATCGCAAATCCAAGCCGCAATCCTGCTAAACTGTAGCCTTTTGAAAGCGTTCTCAAAATGATCACATTCTGAAACTGTTCTACTAAAGGCAAAACTGTCTCTTCAGCAAAATCGACATATGCCTCATCAATCACAAGTACGCCGTTCAAGTTTGCGGCAAGTTGACGCAGATCGGACATTGGAACTACATGCCCCGAAGGACTATTTGGAGACGCAATAAAAGTTACTGCACCTTGAGCCTCAATCAGTGCATCTAGCGGTAGCTGATTGTTTTCACCATAAGGAATTTCTAAGCGATCAGCATCTTGAATCTCCGTCAAAGTCCGATACAGCACATAAGTCGGCATCGGATAAACGACTTTACGCCCCGGCTCTGCACAGGCTCTCACGACGACATTCAACATGTCATCGCTGCCATTTCCTACCATGATCCAATCTTTGGGAATGTTCAATGCTTCGCTTGTCGCTTGTCTGAAATCATTTGCATAAGGATCAGGGTAGCGGCGAAGCCATTCGGGATCGAGATTTTTCAGAACTGCGATCGCATGTGGAGACGGGAGATAAGGATTCTCATTGGTATTGAGTTTAATGATGGGCGTTCCAGGTTTTGGTTGCTCACCGGGAACGTATCCCGCCATCGCATCAACACTGGGGCGAAAGTAAGAATGCATGAAGAATGATTTGCGCGACAGTTATCAGCTTAGCGCTTGCTCAGATCGCTGGAGAAGACCATTCGCAAAAGATATCAATGCCAATATGCAGAATGTAAAGCGAGATCGCAGTTGCAATGGCAGAATCAATCGGAAGAGGAGCACCAGAGAGATTGACTAAAGCAGTAATGATTCCGGTAACTAAGGTTGCATTTGCAGGGTTCTTTTTTGCACCTTGGATTGAGCTGCGGAGGCTATCATTTTCGCCGCAGACTTTTTGTTGGACATATAACTCTTCAACTCTCCTTCGCCTTCTTAAACTGAAAGTTCTATCAACAGAATGAGTGATTTATAGGGAAAGCTAAGGGCAAAAGCCTGTAAATCTATTAGTCTTGCGGAGGGCTACATTAGATGCCTTTGATTACTCCTGTACTCGCTGCTATTGCCTTCTGTGTTCGTCCTATTTTTTCACTGTTTTCAAACATAACTGCTGTGATTAGAACTAAAATTACTAATTTCAGGCTCAAGATGCTTTTTTTCATCAGCGATCGTCTCGAACCGGATAAAATTACCAGTTTTCGTCGATCTATTGCTAAAACATTTGATGAACTTAGTGATTTTCTGGAGAAATCAGAGTTAGAGCTACTTCGCTCCCGTCTCGATAATGGATTCCTCAAAGACAAAGTTCAAGAGTTGGAAAGAAGCCGCGAAGCTCTTCTTCAAGAATTGGGTGGCTCCCCAGATTTTCTTAGCATCGAATTTTCCATATGGCAGGAAACAATTCAAACGGTTGATCTGCTAGTGAGCGATCGGCTTGCTCTTTTACAAAGAATTGAGATCATCAACTCCTACGATGGAGATTCTAGAAAGCTTTCAGAAGATCTATTCGCTCTCCATGATAAGAATCATGCTGCTGAACAAAGAATCAGCATATTGCTGCAAGAGAAGAATGAACTGTGGTTACACACTAAAACGCAATCAGAGCATATTGATTTCTTGTCAAATAAAATAGATGCGCTTCAGAGGATAGCAGAAACAGTAGAAATGCTGAAAAAGAGAGTTGAAGAATTGACACGATCTGAAAGCACTCTTCAAGATCAGTTAGAGCAGTGTAAACAACAAAACTCTCAATTAGTACAGCAGAATGAGCACTTGAAAAGAATGAAGCTTGAAAGTGATTCTGCTATATCTACCTTTAAAAGCTCAAATCAAGAATACATAGAAATAAACGCAGGTTTGAGAGACGATCTTGAACGTCTCAGAAATGAACTCCTAGAGAAAGACACTCAGAGTCAGCAGCAGGAATTCAGAGTAATTCAGCAACAAAGGACGTGGCAAACCAGACAAGAAAATCTAAGTCTTCAAACTTCACCGACCAACAATTGTGACTGTTGGAGAATAGACCAATTAGAAACCGAAATTTCGCATTGGCGTAATCAAGTTAGCCAATTAACTGAACTGATTAGCTTTGATACTGAAACAGATTATCTGATTGATGACGACTTGCTTAGTTACATTGAATATTGGCGTGAGCATCCAGATCGTCACTAAAAGCGAAAAATCAGTACTCCAAAAGTTCTATTGAGATAATTTAAGAGTGGCTAAAGAAACACTTTCTGGAGCAGGAGAATACTGGCGTGTTATTGATGAACACCGTACTATACAAACGCGCTGATGTAATTGTTACCTCTTCAGTTCAGCATTAGATTGAGTGCGATCGTCAGTCTTGCCGTTAAAGCGATCAGGCAACTTAGAATGAAGAAAAGCGATCGTGAGTGATTACGAAATTCATGAAACTTCTGCTGATCGGATTGGTAAGAGGCTATCGTATCGCAATTTCACCGTTGTTTCCGCCGACTTGTCGGTTTTACCCAACCTGTTCACAATATGCGATCGAGGCTTTAGAAACACATGGCGTACTCAAGGGCAGTTGGCTCTCGGTGCGTCGAATTTGTCGCTGTCATCCGCTCAATCCGGGCGGTTATGATCCTGTTCCACCGAAAAAAGATGAAACCTTATCAGAAAGTTGAGATCGCCGAATGCCATGAACCTCTGGTCGAAATTTCAGAGCAGTTCGATCGAGTCACCCCACATCCTTATGCAAAATTAGGCGCACCTTATGGAGAGAAGTCGCCATTTTTTGTCAGAGCAGGAATTCTCGATCGCTTAATTCAAGCCGATGCAGAATTGCAGAAAATTCGACCCGGCTGGAAAATCCAAATCTTTGATGCCTATCGTCCCGTTGCAGTTCAGCAATTCATGGTCGATTACACACTCACAGAATTAGTCAATGCAAATGGATTGCAATTAGAAACACTTTCAGAAACGCAGAGAGAAGAATTTCAGCAACAAGTTTATCAATTTTGGGCAATGCCAAATCTCAATTCTGCGACCCCTCCGCCTCATAGTACGGGAGCCGCGATCGATATTACCTTAATTGGTCAAAATGGCAATGTTATCGATATGGGATCAGAAATTGATGAGATTTCAGAGCGATCGTTTCCAAATCATTTTCCACCAGATTCAGAATACGGTCAGCATCGCAAAATTCTATTAAACGCAATGACCGCTGCCGGATTTAAGCAGCACTGGAACGAATGGTGGCACTTTTCTTATGGAGATCAGATTTGGGCATGGCTGACAAATCAAGCAGATTCATCAGCCCATGCGATCGCGAAATACGGCAGAGTTTAGCCTTCGATTTTGACGGAAAGAATGCGATCGTTACCCCGAATTGCATTCACAACATCCATATCTTCGGTTTTACCAAAGACGGTATGCACGCCATCGAGGTGAGGCTGTGCAGAATGGCAGATGAAGAATTGGCTGCCGCCCGTGTTGCGTCCAGCATGAGCCATCGATAAGCTGCCTGCTTCGTGCTTGTTCGGATTGATTTCGCAGTTGATTTTGTATCCAGGGCCTCCGGTTCCTGGCATTCCAGGTGCGCCTTCACGCGAGTTCGGACATCCACCTTGGATCATAAAGTTGGGAATGACGCGATGGAATGCAAGCCCATCGTAAAAGCCTTTGTTTGCTAAATCGACAAAATTCTTGACGGTGTTTGGGGCATCCTTGTCAAACAATTCGAGATTGATTGTGCCCTTGTCGGTTTCCATGATTGCGCGAGTCATAATCTAAGCCCTTCGTTTTCGGCTTTTCCATCCTATCAGGGAGATTGAGGATCGAGGCATGGGTGGGAGGGGAAAATGGTGGGGAGTGGGGAGTAGGGAGTAGTCAACCGCATGAATTTTGCAGAGTGGGGAACTAGAGAGCACTCTGAGTCCGGTTTTTCTAATCCCTCTATCAGATTGATTGTGGTAAACGAGTAGGAGAGTCAGGCAATTTCTCATTCCCCCACTCCCCACTCCCTACAGCTATCACTCAAATTAATACCGATCGCTTAACGCCGCCCGCGCCTGTTCTCGATCGTCAAAATGAATCTTCTCCGTTCCTAAAATTTGATAATCTTCATGCCCCTTGCCTGCAATCAAAACTCCATCTCCCGGTTTTGCCTGCATGATTGCGGTTTTGATGGCAACTGCGCGATCTGCAATTACTGTCGGATTGACTGTATCTGGAATGCCTGCCACGACATCCTTCAAAATCTGCTCTGGATCTTCAGTTCGCGGATTATCAGAAGTTACGATGACTTGATCTGCCAAAGTTGCAGCGATATTTCCCATCTTCGGACGTTTAGTACGATCGCGATCTCCTCCACAGCCAAACACACAAATCATCTGCCCCGAAATAAACGGACGAGACGCTTTCAGCATGTTTTCCAAACTATCAGGCGTATGGGCATAATCCACAATCACACTAATGTCTTGATCTGGCTTAATCTGTACTTGCTCCATGCGTCCTGGAACACCCGAAAAGCCAGGCAGGGCTTCGACGATCGCACTTAATCCCAATCCAGAATGCAATGCGGCTCCAACTGCGGCGAGTAAATTTGCCAGGTTAAATTGTCCAACTAAAGGCGATTTAAAGGCTGCATCTCCCATTGGCGTATGCAAGGTTCCACTCACACCATCGGACTCATATTGCAAATTGCTGGTGCAAAGGTCGGCTTTCTCTTGAGTGCTATATGTCCAAACTGATTTTGGATCTAGCTTTTCCACCAATTTCTTACCATAAGCATCATCCAGATTGACGATCGCTTTTCCTTTCAAATAGCTCGAATCAAATAACAATGCCTTTGCCGCAAAGTAGTCATCCATATCGCGATGAAAATCGAGGTGATCTTGCGTCAAATTTGTAAAGACTGCCACCTCGAATTCACAACCCAAAGTTCTCCCCTGCGCCAACGCATGAGAACTCACTTCCATCACGGCAAAGTCACAACCTGCATCGATCGCGCTTTTCAATTGATGTTGTAATTCAACTGGAAAGGGAGTGGTATGCAGTGCCGTTTGTTGAAAGCCTTTCCAACGCGTGTACAGCGTTCCTAATAAAGCTGGAGATTTGCCCGATCGCTCTAGCAAATATTCGATTAAATGCGTCGTCGTCGTTTTGCCATTGGTGCCAGTGACTCCGATCATTTTGAGCTTTTGGGCAGGAGAGTGATAGAACGTCGTTGCCAGTTGGGCGCAAGTTTGAGCCATATCGCTAGACGGAATCACCAAAGGCGGATTCTCAGATTGAAAGGCAGGATCGCTTTTCGCTTTTTCAGCAGCTTGAGGTGAAACAACGGCTGCGATCGCTCCAGCCGCGATCGCACTTTGCCAAAAATCACCCCCATCCACCCGCGTTCCCGGCATTCCGATAAACACATCTCCAGGCTGAACCGCTAAGGAATTCGTCGTGAGTCCCTTCACTTCAGCCTCTAACGCAGGATGATTCGGGAGTTCTCCCAACATTGCCAAAAGTTCTCCCAAAAGTTCTCTGAGTTGCATCGCTCTCTCCTTGCCTGAGTTTTTCAGTTTCTAATCGTTTGCTGACATGTAATTCTGTAACATAGATTCCAATTGTGCGATCGACGACCTTGGCGAAGGACGGGGCAGAGCGCGATCGTCGAGATACAAAACCGGAATTTCGTACTGATAAGCCGCAAACCAATCCTCACGAGTGGTGATATCTCGAACCTCAAGATCAAAAGCGAGCGAGTGAATCTGCTCAAGTTTTTCTTGCAATCCTTCACAGAGATGGCATCCTGGCTTACTGTACAGAATTAGTTTCATTTGTATTCTCGTCGCAACTCACTGAAATCTTATGTCTAAAACAGTTCTCATTACGGGTGCATCGACGGGAATTGGTCGATCGACTGCGATTTTGTTTGCCGAAAAAGGCTGGAACGTGATCGCAACCATGCGAAATCCAGAAAAGGCAAATTTCTCATCCGATAAGATACATGTTTTGCCGCTGGATGTGACAAATTTAGACTCGATTCGCGAGGCGATCGCAAAATCTCTTGAATTCGGCAAAATTGATGTTCTCGTTAACAATGCAGGCTATGGTCTCATGGGCGCATTCGAGAATTGCTCCCCGGCTCAGATCCAACGGCAGTTTGACACGAATGTATTCGGATTAATGGAAGTAACACGCGCCTTATTGCCGCATTTTCGGGAGTCCCGATCGGGCGTGATTATCAACGTTGCCTCGATCGGTGGAAAAATGTCTTTTCCAACTTACTCGCTCTATAACTCGACAAAATGGGCAGTCGAAGGCTTTTCAGAAGGATTGCAGTATGAATTAGAGCAATTCAATATTCGAGTCAAACTGATCGAACCTGGCCCGATTAAAACGGACTTCTACGATCGCTCTCCTGAGATTGCGACTTCAGATCTCAAGGTTTACGACGAGTACGTCAACAAGATCATTCCGAAGATGAACCAAGCTGGAGAAAAAGCACCTGCACCCGAAGTCGTTGCCAAAACGATTTACAAAGCTGCAACCGATCCGTCTCGAAGGCTGCGATATCCGGCTGATCCGGGCGCATGGACTGCGGTCATCTTAAGAAAGCTCCTGCCCAGCCATATCTTTAGTACAATTATTCGCAGTAACTTTCACTGATCGGTATGGTCAAAATTCTCCACCTGTCGGACATTCATCTTGGAAGCGGGTTTGCTCACGGCAAGATTAACCCTGAAACGGGTCTGAATACTCGACTGGAGGATTTTGTCGCTACCTTGGCGCGCTGTATCGATCGTGCGATTTCTGAATCAGTTGACCTAGTGTTATTTGGTGGCGATGCCTTCCCAGATGCCACTCCGCCACCTTACATTCAGCAAGCCTTTGCCCGTCAATTTCGTCGCTTAGTGGATGCAGATATTCCAGCCGTTCTGCTCGTTGGCAATCATGACCAGCATTCTCAAGGGGTTGGAGGCGCAAGTTTGTGCATCTACCGAACCTTGTGCGTTCCGAATGTGATTGTGGGCGATCGCTTAGAAACGCATCGCCTGCAAACCCGCAGCGGAGACGTGCAGATCATTACCTTGCCGTGGTTAACGCGATCAACGTTATTAACGCGACCCGAAACCGAAGGATTATCCATGTCGGATGTCGGGCATTTATTACTCGATCGATTAAGAGTTGCAATGGAAGGCGAAATTCGCAAGCTTGATCCAGAAATCCCAACGGTTCTCCTCGCACATTTAATGGTCGATGCTGCTCACTATGGCGCAGAGCGGTTTCTTGCGGTTGGAAAAGGATTCACAATTCCATTGGAGTTTCTAACTCGCGACGCGTTCGATTATGTGGCATTGGGACATGTGCATCGACATCAAATTTTGTCAGAAGATCCGTTCGTCGTGTATCCAGGCAGTATTGAACGCGTTGATTTTAGTGAAGAACACGAAGAGAAAGGCTTTGTTTTAGTCGATCTAGAACGTGGCTCTACAGCGATCGAGTTTTGTCCTTTGCCAGTGCGATCGTTCTGCACCATTGAAGTAGATTTAACCGAATCCGACACGCCTCAAGCCGATTTACTCAAAGCGATCGCAAAAAGAGGCATCGAAGATGCAGTCGTGCGCGTCATTTATCAAGTTCGCCCAGAGCAGATTGATTTGATCGATGATGCAATTTTGCATGAAACGTTAGAAGTTGCGCATACATACACCATTCAGGCAGGCTTAATCAGTCAAATGTCGCGATCGCGCTTACCAGAATTGGGCGTTGGTAGCGCGATCGCGCCTTTAGATGCATTGCATGCCTATTTAGCCAATCGAGAAGACCTGAAGCTTTTAGCAGAACCGATTCTAGAAGCAGCAAAAGCTTTGCTCGCTCAAGAAGAGTTTTACATCGAAACAGAAGCAGGCGTTGAAGAGACGCAGTTGCGGTTACTGTAGACGAGCAATACTAGTAAAAACACTGATTTGTGGAGTTGAGAATATACAGTACTACTACTTACGTATTAGCTTCACGATTCGGGCAATTTTAATAAAAACTTAGTTAATTGCTTTAGAGATCAAGGTGATTTCTCGACAGTTCGCTAAGATTTAGTCATGAAAGCCCCATAGAAACGACGAAATCTATGCAATTAGACTGCGTTCAGCAGGTCTAAAACATACCAGTATTCACCTAGATTCAGACTAGAGAATCATGAAAAAAATTAATAAAAGCAGCATGTTTGCGATCGCTTGTACCGCATTCATGGGCGCTTTTGGAAATTCTCACGCAACCGCAGCAACCTTAAATCTCGCAAATTCAGGCTTGCAAAATGGAACATTAAACGGAGCATTCTTTCAAGAGATTGATCCAAATGATCCAGCCGGGACAGGCGTTTTGAACTCTTTCGTGCGGTTACAATCTCCTGGCAACAGCACTGTTGAAGAAGGCTACAACACAGACGGTTCTTTGCAGTTCAATGAGATGAGCGGCAACTTTACGCGATCGCTCAAACTCAGCGATGTTCCAATTTTTACGATTGGAGGCGTGAAATATCGCCAGTTTGTCTTGGACATCAACGAGAAAAATGCCAAAGACGAACCCCTAATTGACCTAGAGAAATTGCAAATTTTCTTGGGCAACGCAGGCAACTTGGTGAATTATCCAACCTTCGGTGGCAATGCCGTGAAAATCTTTGATTTAGATGGCAACGAGGACAACACCGTCAAACTCCGGGATACCAACGCAGGAAGTGGCAGAGCTGATCTCTTGACTTACATCCCTGACAGCCTATTTTCCGGTCCCAATCAGTATGTATATCTGTACTCGAAGTTTTCAGGTGCAGAAGGTGGATTTGAAGAATGGGCAGTGCAGGTGAAAGAAAAACCTGATACTCCACCTAAATCTGTACCAGAACCCGCAGCGCTTGCAGGATTGGGCTTGGTCGCTGGAGCAATGACCTTTGCTCGCCGTCGTAAGTCGAGTCAAACTGCTTAGACCTAATTTTCCGCTGATTTGCCTGTCATCTCGCAAATCAGCGAGAACTGCGTCAGTTTGGAAAATCTGGTGTTAAAATCTGGTCGATATCCTAGAGTCGATCGTTATGCGCTGGTCTACAGTTCTGAAATTCTTCCTTGGTGTGCTGCTTGCGATCGCAATTTTGGCGGCTGGCGGGCTAGTTGCAGCACGGGTGATGATTGCACGGCTGTCTGTGCCGCCCTCAAAACCGATGTTTCCGAACGATACACCCACCACGAAGCCACCAGCAGCAAAGCCTGCGGCAACGGCAAAACCAGCAGCGGCAAAAGCCGAAACTCCTGCAAAACCGCTTCCAGATGGAGCTTTCCCGGCAAAGGTAACGCAATCGATCGGGCTAGTGATCCGCGATGCACCTTCGCTGGACGCTGTTTCTATCGGTGGGGTTGATTTTAATCAGCAAGTGACAGTGATTGAAACCAGCGCAGATGGAAGCTGGCAAAAAATCCGTTTGGCTAACAATACAGAAGGATGGGTGCGCGCTGGAAATGTCGAGAAAGTGAGTAACTAAGTTCGGAACATATCCTGCTTGAGTTTCGACCTCGCTCAAACCGTGAAAAAACTTAGCGATCGATCACGTGTTGAGCGGACTTGAATCGTGGAAACTCTTCATTGAGATATAGCAATGCTAAAAAGAGTGGGGAGTTCTTCCTAAGAGATCAAAACTTCCCACTCTTTTTAGCATTTACACTTCAAACAGAATTGCTCTACAAACCCAAGACTTCAACAGCCTTTGCCATGACTTCATCAGGATCAAAAGGTTTCGTCAAATAGAGATTTGCTCCCACTTCGGCTCCTTTTTGCTTGTCAAATTCCTGACCTTTGGCAGTCAGTAGAATGATATAGATATCTTCAATCTCCTGCTTGACCGTCTGACACACTTCAAACCCGTTCATAAAGGGCATCATCACATCCAAAAACACAAGTTGTGGACGTTCCGATTGGATCACCTCGATCGCTTCTTTTCCATTCGTCGCAGTCAAAAGCTCAACATCTTGATCCTCAAGCTCCTCTAAGGTCTGCTCTAGTAACAAACGGATATGAGGCTCATCGTCAACAATCAAAATTTTCATGATCTTATCCTCTAGTACAGTACTTCAAATACATCAACCGTCTGGGTTTTACCTTTCACAGTCAATGTCCCAACCTCTCGAAACGAAAAGCAATCTTTCGCTGCCTCATAGACATTGCGATTGACTAAAATCTGTCCCCCCTTCGCAACCGACTGCAAGCGAGAGGCAACATTCACTTCATCGCCGATCGCCGTATAGTCCATATGCTGCGGAGAACCAATATTGCCAACAATCACGCGCCCTGAACTAATGCCAATCCCCGTCAGAAAATGCTTCTGAATCCAATCAATCGGGATTGTCCGAATTCTTTGCTGCATCGCGATCGCGCTTTTGATCGCACAAGCCTCATGATGACTCACTTCAAAAGGCGCACCAAACAACGCCACAATCATGTCGCCCACAAATTTATTGACCGTGCCTTGGTGAGTAAAAATCTCATCCACCATATGCGTAAAGTAAGTGTTGAGATATTCCACCATCTCAGTGGGTGGGAGTTGTTCGCATTGCTGAGTAAAATTGCGAATATCCGAGAATAAAACGCTGATTTGTCGATACTCTGGAACCAGCGAAAAGCTCCCACTCGCATCGAGAATCGCTTGCACAAGCTGCGCGGGCACATAGCGCTCAAGATTACTTTTGACTCGTTCTTGATGCAATCGTTGCTTGTGCAAAAGCGCATTCTCTAAAGCAGATGCGGCTTGCGAAGCTAACGTATTCAGTAACTTTAAATCGGCTGCGGTGTAGGTCCTCGCTTGCTCGCTACCGAGCATCATGACTCCGATCGTGCGATCGCTCACCTTCAAAGGAGCCGCAATCAAGGCATGGAGTTTCGCTTCTTCTGGATTACACCTCGCATCTGAGCAAACCTCATTGACGATATCGCTTTTTTGATGTTCTAGAACTGCTTCTAAGATTCCACCCTGCAATTGAGTCGGCGAATTTCCAAATGCAGTAACAACCTCCAACTCAGACGACTTCAGAAGCATCACAGCCCCACAATCGCTTTGAATCGATCGCTTCGCTTCACTGAGCACTAAAGCTGCAACCGCTTCGACTTCTAAGCTTGCAGTCATTTTTTCAGAAAGATTGTGGAGCAGAGTTACTTCTTTATAGCGATCGAGCGTTTCCTGAGCCAGCGTTTTTTTCTCAATTTCTCGGGCGGCAATGTAGCTCAGAACCGATGCAAAAGTTGCTTCGCCGACTACATAGCCAATGAGTTCTCCATCGACCTGAATCGGATATTTCGGCGATTCAGTCGGCGTGCCCCAAATCGTTTGCCCTTCGCCATCTTGAATTGAAACTGAGATTGCACTGAGCGCTTGAAGACGAGCCAGAATCTCCTTGACCTCAGATTTAGCAACGAGTCGTTTCAAGCGAATGGGAACCATGATGTTCTGCAACTAATAAAAACACAGCGTTTTGTAACCCTTCAGCTTGTGAAAGATCCTGCGCCCTATCTGAGTGTTCCCAAAATTTGACGCTGGCAATGACCATATCCGGTTGGGTAGATGCAACTTTCTTGAGTAATTCTGCATCGTTCGTTGCTTCAACTGCGGTAAAGCCTTTCGAGCGAAGAATATCCACAAGAATCTTCGAGGTCGTTTCATTCTCATCGACTACCAGAATTTTGCGCGGGGATCTCCCTTGAGCGATTAACGATTCGACTTCTTGGCAAAGCACTTCTAAGTTGATGGGTTTCGTGAGATGGCGATCGATCCCCAACGAATGACAGCGCTCAGGCGCATCGACGATCGACAAAATAATCAAGGGAATTCCCATCGTCTGAGGATGATGCCGCAAGACCGCAGCCACATCAAACCCGTTCATTTCAGGCATCATCACATCCAGAATGATCAAATGAGGAAGCGATTCCTTCGCCATCTGAATAGCTTCTTTGCCATCTCTAGCTTCTTCGACCTGATAGCCTTCTGTTTCTAACTGTTGGCGCAGCAGCGCACGAATCGGAGCTTCATCATCCACGATCAAAATCCGTTTTTGCGTTGCATTGACCTCACTACCCTGCTGTAATTGCTGAATCAATGCACTGAAATCAATTTCTCTGATGTGAGTCGGAGAAGCAGAACTCGGCAAGCTAAATGAGAACGTACTGCCTTTGCCAATTTCACTCTCGACCCAGATCTGTCCATCATGATGCTCGATAATTTGCTTACAGATCGGCAACCCTAACCCGGTTCCCGTTGGCTTATCGGTCAGCGTATCCCCCACTTGCTTAAATTTCTCAAAGACTTTGGGCTGATCTTCAGGGCTGATGCCAATGCCCGAATCTGTAATACTCACCACAATCGTGTCGCCTTGCCGAGCAACTTTACACGTAATATCGCCGCTGTCGGTAAATTTGATTGCGTTCGAGAGCAGATTGATCACGACCTGGATTAAGCGATCGCGATCGCCAACCAATTGCGGCAAATGTGGATCAAATTGTTCTACTAAGGTGAGATTCTTCGCTTGCAGTAAGGCAGACGTTGCCGCGATCGCACGTTCTACAACTTCGGTAATCTGAAGTGGCTCAGATTTCCAGTCCACTTTACCGGCTTCCATTTTGGCAATGTCGAGCACATCGTTGATCAACGCGGTTAATCGCATTCCTTCAGACACGATGATGTCGATATTGTCATTGACCTGACGTGCCGCTCGCTGCATTTTCTTATCAGTCGTATCCAGTGAGGGGAAAACAACCTCCTCTAGCTTTTTCTTAATGAGTTTGGCAAAGCCTAAAACTGAAGTCAGCGGTGTTCTCAGTTCATGAGAAACCGTTGAAATGAAGTCGGTTTTCATCTGATCGACTTCTTTTTCAGCCGTAATATCATGAACTAAAACAACCGTTCCGATTTTAGTGCCTGTTCCATCCAGAATCGATGTAGCAACTGCCTTACCAACACTGCCTTGAGCAATTTCAACTTCAGTCACCAGTGTTTCTTGATTTTGCGATCGCTCGATCAGATTCACTAAGTCTTGCTTAAAAATGGCTTGAACTGACTTGCCATTCAAAGATTGTTCTTCTAAGCCAAACAGTTTAAGCAGTGCCGGATTGTAGCAAGTAATACTTCCCTCGGTATCACTAACAAGTAATCCATCAGCCAAGTTATCTAGAATTGTTGCTAGATATGCCAGAGTCGATTGCAGTTGCTGACTGGTCGCTTGTAATTGATTGTTTAATGCCGTTTCTTGCTCAGCTCGCTCGCGAATTTCTTCCCAGTGCTTCAACTGTGTGAGTGCAGTAATCATAACTACAACGAGCAGTCCTGCCATGACCATCGTTAGCGTATTCAACGCATTTAATTGCTCTTCTAAGTTCTCACGTGGAATGACTAATGCAACTGACCAATTTGCACGACGAATCGGCATATAAGCAACATAAACCGATCTGTGATCGAGTGTGACCATTTCAACGCCTTGTTTGCGGGCTGTCATCGACCGAGCGATCGCGGCAAGAGTTGGATCAGTATTCTGGGTTAAACTCTTTAGCCCTTCAGTAAATGCTGAGTTAGGATGAGCGATCGCAACGCCTTGAGCATCGAGCGCAAACGCATAGCTTCCTTTGCCAAGCTGAGTTGCTGAAATTGCTCTTGTTACTTCAGCAATGGGAATGTTTCCTGCAAGAATACCCGTTACTTTCGACTGCTCATTTACGGGTAAATTGTAGAAAGATAAGCTTTTCGATCGCATTTCTGCTCGATCTTTGTCCGTTGCTTTCGCCAACGGAATTGACCAAACTGGCACAGCAATATTAATTTGCCGTTTGCCTGTGGTACGGGAAATAATCAAATCGGAGACGTTCGATTCTCCTTTCATAGATTTTTGGAAATATTCGCGATCGCTCAAGTTCTTCCCGGTTGCAAATCCGCCTCTTGTTGTGGCATACGAGCCATCCGGATTGACTAAGATAAACATCCAGAAGTCAGCCAGTCGATCTTGTTCTAGCTGTAAGAACGGCTCTGCAATCTCCCAATTCATCGATCGGACTTCGACGCTATTCGACATTGACTCGACTTCGCCTAAGCGCCGATTCAGCCAAGAATCAATCTCTAATCCCGCAGATTGCACTTTCAGTAATGCATTTTCTTTGAGTGTGCTGAGAATAATACCCCGCACAATCCAATAGCTCGTAAACGCAGTCACTCCCACAGCAGCGATAAAGCTACCATGTAGTAGTAAAGATACGATTTTACGACGAGTCATTGATTTCATAGGATTCCTCTGGCAGGTTATTTAGCGAATAGGGCAACCGTGAACTTTCGAGCAGCAACAAACAGCAGAAATACTCCCAAACAGAACATCCCGGCTAAGTTCAAGTGAGCAGGTGCATAGAAAAACTGATCAGCCGAAAAGATAAAGAGTAGCGTGATCACCGAAAAAGGCATTGACATCGCCAGCATTGCTGTTGCAAAGCCTAAGTCAAAGAATTGTTCAGCTTGTGCCGGGTATAGTTCATTAATTTTGGTGGTATGTAACAATGCCCAGAGGCTACAAGATGCTTGCGGAAGTGCCACATACAAAGCTGTTGCTTCGATCGAAGTGGGTTGCAGCACCACGATCGCGCAGCTACTCAGTAGAAATCCTACGCCTGCTCGCCCAAGCAAAATCGCCAAGATTTTACTTGCTTCTAGTAACTTCAATTTCAACGAGATCCCCACATACATCAGAATGAGAGGAGTTGAGCAAAGCGCAATTTTCTGAATTGTCTCGACTAAAACACTGGGAAGTGTTCCTGCATTTAGCCCCAACGTTGCCAAAACCATCCCCAATACGATCGCAATATTCACAGGTTCAGTCAGTAAAAATTTTCCTAGTTCAACCCATTGAATTTTGCTATTTTGCTGTTGCGATCGAGCGACCCATAAGTAAGCCAGAATATACAAGCCAATCAGCACAAAAATCTTATTCCCCATATCTGCCAACGCTGCCCAAGCAAGCCCCTGTCGCCCGACAAACTGCTCAATAAAGGGGTAAACGGTAAGACCCGGCGCAAGCGATGGAAACATCAGGATTAAAGCTCTCGCCTGCGCCGCATTCTTCCGGTCTAGTACTAACGGCGTAAACAGAATGCCGAGAATTAAGAGATAGGAGTTAACACAGAGCGCAAACGCAGGAAGTAAAACTAAATTTAGGCTCGTGTTGATCTCAATGGTCGATAGAAAGATAGTTGCAGGGAGCGCAGCACTTAAGATGAATGTGCGTAAAACTGCGGTGGAATTCGGTGCAGAAAATTTCGGTTTGAGCAGATAGCCAATGCCGATGAGCAATAGAAGGGAGACAACTTTTTCGAGAATTAAGGGGTTCATGCGCGGGTAGCTCTCTGCACGTTTCCTTAGTACCCAAAAATCACCTCAAGAACGACATCTCCGCAAGAATTCGGTCGTCCTTGAAAAACTCAGAAGCCTATCTTCGTGACTTTCCACATCATCAACCGATTATTGAGAGATAATCTTCATTGCTATCTAGCTTAATTAGAAATATTTGCAATTATTTACAATATAGGAATCAAAAAAATGTCGAGGTAAAGGTTTTATCTTTACTTAACCAATTTCTTTATGTCTCAGTATTGACATTAATTCTTAGTAGATGGTAGGGTCGCTATTGACCTTAGTTCCCAATAAAGTGGAGCAAGTTATCTAGTGTGAGTTGAGTGATGTCTAATATTGTTCGAGGTTTGGCAGGGCTTTCAGGCTTGGCACTGTCTGTTTTTTTAATGCAAACAGGAGAGGCTGCTGCTTCCGAAGTGCGATCAGTAGATGAGAATTTACTAGGAGAAAGTACATTAAAGCAGGTTACTTCCGTTTCCCAATTATCCGATGTGCGTCCGACTGACTGGGCATTTCAGGCGCTCCAGTCTCTAGTAGAACGATACGGATGTATCGCAGGCTATCCTGATCGAACTTATCGCGGCAATCGCGCCCTAACCCGCTATGAATTTGCAGCAGGATTAAATGCCTGTCTCGATCGTGTCAATGAGTTAATCGCAGCAGCAACAGCAGACCTCGTTAAAAAAGAAGATCTAGCAGCATTGCAAAAGCTACAAGAAGAGTTTGCTGCAGAACTTGCTACCTTACGAGGTCGAGTGGATTCACTTGAAGCTCGAACCACGACATTAGAAAAACAGCAATTCTCCACGACGACAAAGCTCCGTGGAGAAGTCATCTTCTCAGGTGCGAGTGTTTTTGGGGATGAAAGAGCAGGTGGCGGCGCTTTGAGCGATAATCCGACCTTCTCTTATCGGGCACGATTGAATTTTGAGAGTAGCTTTACAGGCAAAGATCAACTGCGCGTCAGATTACAAGGTCGCAACGTTATTCCTCTCAGCGGCAGTGCGACTGGAACCAATATGACGCGGCTTTCTTATGATGGAGATAGTGGCGGACAGGTTGGAGTTGATGACTTGTACTATCGCTTTCCGTTGGGAGATAACACTCGGGTTTGGCTGATCGCGAATGCTTATGGCTCGGAAAATATCGCGAATCCATTGAATCCATTTTTGCAAAGTGATGGCAGTGGTGCTTTATCGCGGTTCGGTCGTTATAGTCCCATCTATCGAGCCGTAGATGGACCCGGTGTTGCTTTAGAACATAAATTTGGCAATACCGCTACGCTCTCGCTTGCTTATCGTGCCCGAAATGCAAGTTCTCCTGAAGAGAAAGCAGGACTATTTGATGGCAATCATAGCGCTCTAGCCCAGTTAATCTTGAGTCCTAGCAGAAACTTGAGTGTTGGTTTAACCTACGCGCGCGCTTACTACTCGGGGACAGCTGTAGATACAACTGGGAGTACAGGCAGCGCCTTTGCTCAAAGACCCTTCGGCAATACGGCAACGCTGACAAATTCTTATGGCGCGATCGCAAGTTTTCGAGTCAGCCCACAGTTTAATATTTCTGGTTGGGTTGGATTGACCAATGCAGAAGCAAAAGCTGGGGTGAACCGAGGTGCAGATGCAGACATTTTCAATTGGTCAGTGGCTCTAGCATTTCCTGACTTAGGCAAAAAAGGGAATTTAGGCGGCATCATTGTGGGAATGCCACCGAAAGCAACGAGTAATGATGTAGCAACTCGCGAAGACCGTGATACTTCTCTGCATCTAGAAGCGCTTTACCGTTATCAAGTCTCCGATAAGATTTCGATCACACCTGGTTTAATTGTGATCTTGAATCCTGAGCATAATCGGAACAATGATACGCAATATGTGGGAGTCGTCAGAACGACGTTCTCTTTCTAGATCTTTACTCTTTTCTTCACACCTTCGACTCTCCAGAGCAATCCGGAGAGTTTTTTTGTGAGGGAGCCGAACTTGAAAGCATGTACCGATATTGGTCGAGCTTGTCACTTTAATCCCAAATTGACTGGTCATCATCTCAAGGACTTTTTATACCATCGATCGATGATTGAGAGGCGGAAATCGCTTGCAAGCCTGTGACCAATCGTTGAATTCCTTCGATCGCGGTTTCCTTCTCTAATGCTCCATAGCCAACTCGGAGATAACATCCCTCTTTCAGCCCAAACGTGAATCCTGGCAAGACTGCGACCTGATGATCTCGAATCAATTGCCGGACTAACTCCATCGCATCTAAATCAGTCTGCATTTTCAGCAAAAAGTAGAATGCCCCCTCTGCTTTTGGCACGGTACACAGATGCGGAATGGTTTCTAATTTTGCCAAAACAATTTCTCGGACTTGGGCGATCGCGTTTAACTTTTCCTGACAATACGCTCTCCCCGCTTGCAATGCTCCCACCGCTGCAAACTGAGACACCACCGCCGGACAAATCACATTCGTATCCTGAATTTTTTGCACGGATTCCAACAAAAATTTCGGAATCACCATATACCCAATCCGCCAACTCGCAAATCCATAAGCCTTCGACAGACTGAAGAGCGAAATTGTATGGTTAGCACTTTCAGCAATGCTGCCTGCTGAAAAATGTTCAACCCCATAGGTGAAATATTCGTAAGCCTCATCTGTAATGTGAAAGCAATTGTGTTGGCGACAGATCTGATTCACTTCTCGCAAGGCTGATTCAGGATAAACTACCCCAGTCGGATTATTCGGTGAAATCGTCACGACTGCGCGCGTTCGCTGCGTCATTGCTGCCCGAATCAACTCAGGTTGGATTTGATAATGGTCATCCGTCGGTACAAGAACGGCTCGACAGCTTGCCAGATCGATCGCCATTTCATGATTAAAGTAAAACGGCGTTTGCAAGATGATCTCATCGCCTGGATCGGCGATCGCCAAAACCACATTCAAAAACGCCATATTGCTGCCAGCAGTCACGACAATTTCGCGATCGCTTAAATCAATTCGATTTTCTGTAGTTAACTTCTGAGCGATCGCGGATTTCAATTCTGGAATTCCTTCTACCGCTTGATACTTGTGATTTGCAGGGTCAGCGAGAAAATTAGTGATTTGGGCGATCGCCTGACCAGGAGGCGGATAATTTACGACACCTTGCCCTAAGGAAATCGTTCCGGGGGTTTGCCGAATCAACTCTCCTACGATCGGAATAATTGGCGACTGCACCGCTCTCATCCGCATCGAATCCTGCATCTTTCAATCTCTCCCTCTGCAAATCCAAAATTCAAACTTTCAAAATCCAAAATCCTTCTCTAACTCTGGCACAATGTTCTGTACTCATTTACTCGAATGAAGCAACATGATTTCTACGCTACAAACCGCGCTCACCAACCGCCACGCACTCAAAATCATCAGTGGCTTAAACAACTTTGATGCCAATAACGTCGCCTCGGTGATCAAAGCTGCCGATCTCGGTGGTGCGACCTTCGTTGATATCGCTGCCGATGCAACCTTGATCCGTATGGCAAAACAACTGACCGATCTACCAATCTGCGTCTCTGCGGTCGAACCTGAAGCTTTCACAATGGCAGTCGAAGCAGGCGCAGATTTAATTGAAATCGGTAACTTCGATAGCTTCTACGCTCAAGGTCGCCGCTTTGAAGCTGAAGAAGTTTTAGCCTTGACTCACGCGACTCGCGCGCTCTTGCCGAACATCATGTTATCGGTCACGGTTCCCCACATCTTGCCGCTTGACCAGCAAGTTGAACTGGCAGAACAGTTAGTCAAAGCAGGCGCAGACGTGATCCAAACCGAAGGCGGCACTTCTTCGAGTCCCGAACACGCTGGCGCATTAGGCTTAATCGAGAAGGCTGCTCCAACCTTGGCAGCGGCTTACGAAATCTCCAGAGTCGTAAGCGTTCCCGTTCTCTGTGCATCGGGTCTTTCTAGCGTCACTGCGCCTCTCGCGATCGCGGCTGGAGCTTCTGGAATCGGAGTCGGCAGTGCCATTCACAAACTCAACGATGAACTGGCAATGATCGCTGTGGTTCGTTCGTTAGTCGAATCTCTGACCCGCGCATCCGTCAACGTTTAAAAACAAAAAACCGGAACGGCTTAAACCTGTTCCGGTTCCCATCTTTGAGCAACTGATTTGAGCACCTTAGAGCAAACGGAAAATAAACGGGTAGCGATACGCTTCATCTGGCTTGGCAATGCAATGGAGCAACGCCACGATCGTTAAACCCCAGTGCAGTAAGAATCCGAATGCAATCACCGGAAAGAACAGCAACCCACCTAATCCGAAGGTAATAAATGAGAGGAATGCGATCGGTGTACCAATGACGATCGCCCAGAACCAAACATTCAAGTGAAAATTCATCGATTCTTTTGCGTTGGCTTTCACCACTGGATCATCTGAAAGCAAATTGATCGCAAACGGTACACCAAACGAAAACAGAGTGGTACTAAAGAAAATTGAGCCGTGACTGAGGCAGGATAACAAGCGGCGCTTATCGGGATTAAAAGTGGTTTGCATCCTGGAGTTCTCCTATAGTGCTTTCGATTTACAGGTTGATCTTATCGTTTTGTATCTTGCCTGTAGTAGTGAAGCTTACCGCACTTCTAACTGTTCTCGCCTTTTCCTTTAGGCATATTAATTTCAGACTAAACGGAACTCTCACGAGAGCGGTTAGCCGAAATCCTCGATCGATTTCAGACCGATTAAACGCCTCGTTGCGGCTGCGATGGATTTTGTGCATTCAAAATGAGCTGATATCGTCGCAAAATCGACTGGCTATAAGCCGCAATACTCGGATATCGATGTCCTGCATAATATTGCGTCTTAGTTGAGGTATATTTCTCCGGTTTCCCGCTGTACCACCAAGCGGCAACTCGTTGAATCGCGATCGCAACATTTCCACGACTTGCCACAATTGACTTCTGCCAGTACTGATTTAGCTTAAAGTCCACGATCGCGATTTGCAATTCAGGGCTTGCCAAAAAGTCTTTTCTTGACACAGAAAAGCCCAACGCTTCTTTCGACCATTGCGGCAAATTTTCTGGCATAACTTGAGCATATCCCAACGCACCAGAATGTCGATTAACCGCTTGGAAATTTGCACCACTTTCCTGCCCAATAATTGCTTGGCGGATCAGCATAACCTCTGGTGCAATCTGCGTTTGAGGTTTAATTTCTAAACTGATGAACGTCGAAAATGAATCAACAATATCTGCCGCATAAACAGGCGAGTTTGTAACAAGTGGAGATGCGATCGCAAAAACAAGAATACTCGTAATCTCAGGCAAACGAAATCGGGTACAAAAGCTCTTCGCTTGAAAATTCAGACTCATTCAGGTAAAGAAGAAACGAACTCAAAAAGTCTACAGGTATCTGTGTCTTTTGTTGAATATGATTGAAATTTCTGATGCGTTCGATCGAGGAAAACAGAATAAAAAAATCGTTTTTATAAGAGATTTTCATAAAAAAAGCTGGATGTCTTAGACATCCAGCCCTCCCAATTCACATGAAAAAGAATTAGACCGCAGCAGCCGTTTTGTTGGTTACTGCATTCAATTCGCCTTTCTTGTACTTCACAGCAAACAATTCCATCGGTTGCTGTTTGATTTTGCTCGCTTGACCTGCTGCACCAAACTGGTTGTAACGGTCAGCACAAACTTTTTGCATGTACTTGATCGACGGTTTCAAGAAGTGGCGGGGGTCAAACTCTTTCGCGTTTGATGCCAAAGCTTCACGAACCGCAGCAGTGATTGCCAAACGGTTGTCGGTATCGATGTTGACTTTACGAACACCCGACTTGATGCCTTTTTGAATTTCTTCAACAGGAACACCATAGGTTTCAGGAATCGCACCGCCATATTGGTTGATCAACGCGATCAAATCTTCAGGAACTGAAGAAGATCCGTGCATGACCAAGTGAGTGTTCGGCAAACGACGGTGAATTTCTTCAATCCGGCTGATTGCCAAGATTTCACCCGTCGGCTTACGAGTGAACTTGTAAGCACCGTGGCTGGTTCCAATTGCAACTGCCAAAGCGTCTACTTGAGTCCGCTCAACGAAGTCAACCGCTTCATCGGGATCGGTCAACAGCATCGAGTGATCCAATTCACCTTCAAACCCGTGACCATCTTCCGCTTCACCTTTTCCGGTTTCGAGCGATCCGAGACAGCCCAACTCACCTTCGACCGAAGCGCCGATCGCATGAGCGACCTTCACCACTTCCGAAGTCACAGCCACGTTGTATTCGTAGCTCGAAGGAGTCTTCGCATCTGCTTCCAAAGAACCGTCCATCATGACGCTGGTGAAGTTATTCTTCAGCGCCGTGTAGCAAGTTGCAGGCTCATTTCCATGATCTTGGTGCATCGCGATCGGAAGATGAGGATAGGTTTCAACTGCCGCCAAAATCAGGTGGCGGAGGAAATTTTCACCAGCGTAGTTCCGTGCACCACGCGAAGCTTGCAGAATGACCGGGCTATCGGTTTCATGGGCAGCAAACATGATCGATTGGATCTGCTCCATGTTGTTGACGTTAAATGCAGGGATGCCGTAACCGTTTTCAGCCGCGTGATCCAGCAACAGCCGCATCGGGACAAGCGCCATATCGAATTCTCCTGGTTATCTCAGCAAGGTCTGTTTTCACAAACTTAATTGTTACGATAATCTTAAGGCAATTTTTGCCTCTGTAGTCGTCGAATTTCTAGGTTTGTTAGGTAAAAATAGCTATTAAATATTCTGATAGGTTTTAGAAGCACTAATAAGTCGGGATCAAAACGCGATCGCAAAAGTCGATTCAAACCTCCACATTCGCGTTTTGACGCTCAGTAGATTCAATGCGGTGGCATGATCACGCGACGAGCCAAACCAAGCGATTGCAACGCTCGAATCGCCCACCAGGTCATATCAATCTCCCACCATTTCCGTCCAGCTTTCGCGACATTCGGCTGAGCGTGGTGGTTATTGTGCCATCCTTCGCCATAGGTCAGCAGCGCTGCCCACCAGAGATTTCGCGAATTATCCTCAATCTCATAGGTCTTGTACCCAAACACATGGGTTACGGAATTAATGAACCAAGTGCTATGCCATAGCAACACTGCCCGCAGCACAAATCCATAAATCACAAATGACCATCCTCCCAACCAGTAGAGAAACAGCACCACTGGGATTTGCAGCATCAAGAAATTGGGCGTGCGATCGAGCCAGCGATATAAGGGCTCTTTGTCGAGATCGGGGGCAAACTTTCTGTAGGAGTTGTAATCAAAAAACTTTTGTCGGGGATAAAGCACCCAGAGCATATGGCTCCACCAGAAGCCGCGTTGTGCGGAATACGGGTCGTTATCCACATCTTCCGTATGCAAATGGTGCATCCGATGTCCCGCAACCCAGAAGATTGGGCCGCCTTGCATTGCCAAGGTTCCAATAATAGTCAACACGTATTCCAAAGGCTTGGGAACTTGTAAGCTCCGATGCGTCAGCAATCGGTGATAGCCCAAACAAATCCCAATACTGCCAAACAACCAATGCAACAAGAGCATCACGCCTAGCGCTTTCCAGGAAAAACAGAACGGAGCCAGCAGCGCTAGAGCATGAAATGCCCCAAAGAAAAAAACGTTCGTCCACTCCAATTTCAGGGCTGGTTCAGAGTTGACTTGAACAGAATTAGAAGTCATGAAAATCCCTTACTAACATTGACTCTCGATCGACCACCATTGAGGACGACCGAATTCGTATCACCCAACTTACGACAAATCCGTTAAAGTTGAGAAACGCAATTGCAAGTAACACTTACATTTTTAGACTAGCAACGACTGAATTTAAATGCAAGTGCCACTTGCATATTTATTTCTAAAGACATGCCTACCCCACGCAACTCGACCCGGGAACGCCTCATCCAAGCCGCCTTAGAGTTATTCACGGCGAACGGTATTACCGACACTACTACCAAACAAATCGCTGAATTAGCCGACGTAAATGAAGTGACTCTGTTTCGGCATTTTGGCAACAAACATGGGCTGTTACTGGCTGCGATCGAAGAAGCGGCGGTTTTTACTCAACTCGGTCAAACGCTGGTAGAACGGGCAGATCAAGCTGATTATATCGACCAAGCGCTGAAAGAATATGCGATCGCCTGTTTGGAAGCGCTGGAGCAGGTTCCAGAAATGGTGCGATCAGTGGTGGGTGAAGCGGGACAATACCCGACCGAAAATCGAGAGGCTTTAGGGCGGGGTCTGACCCAAGCCAATCGCTATGTGGCGGAATATTTCGATCGCGTGATTCATCGCCGCCAAATGCAGCCTAATTTATCGTCTGAAAGTCTTGCAAGTCTTCTAAATGGCATGCTGTTAGGCTATGCAGTGATCGAATTCACCAGCGAATTTCATGAACTTTGGCAAAGCCGCGACGATTTTCTAACGAATTTAGTGACTTTATTTTTGCAAGGCGCGATCCAGCGGACCCAGGCTGAGTCTTTAGAGGTTCGAGATTTGCCAGCAGACACGGTTCATCAAATTTTACAGCGGGCAAAAAAGCAAGGCGTTCAGGATTATGCGATCGCTTATGTTTTATTCGGTGCAGGCTTAAGTGCGCGAGAACTCACTGAATTGACGCGATCGGATTACCACGTCAAGCAAATTCAAGTTTCGACGCGCCAAGTTCCGTTAAATCAATGGATATTAGAAAAACGCTACGGTTCTCATACGAAAAATCCGCTGACTCAATGGCTCAAAACTCGTAAAGATGCGCTTCCTGCCATGTTTCTAGCGAGTGAGAATCAGCCCATTACCGAAGCTGATATTCTGCAACGTTGGACTGATTGGACTGAGGGAATTCCGAATGAACCAGGGATCGAACAAGCCTATCAAACTTGGTGTGTTGATCTCTTAATGCGAGGAATTACGATCGCAGATCTCAAGATTTTGACGCAACAAACCGAAGCGCAACTTCAGCCATTTGTTGATCGAGCACGAGAGAAATTAGCAATTGAACAAGCAATCAGACTTGATCAGCCACCTCGGTCAATTGCTAAATAGATGAAAACAATCTTTACTAATCTTTGTGCATTGCAAACTTAATCCACTGCGATCGGAGCTTGAACTAAATCGACAAAACTGACCTGGCGTAAGCGATCGAGTTCTGTGATACGTTGTTTCTCAACGTAAGCTTTTTGCTGATAAAACTGTCCCAGATCAGGCGTAGTACTGAGATCCGTTTTCTGCCAAAGATCGAGGAAGTGGCGATAGCGTTTTTCACACATTACCCGCTCAATGCCTGCGGTAGCAGACCGAATCACAAGCGGCGCGCGCAGGATATCTCGCTGTGTTTTTTCGTCGAGTTCAAACAGCGAATAGACTTGAGACATCTCGCGGGGGAAATTGTGTGTGCGATCGCGCAATTGTTCCAGCAAATCGACCTCTAGACTATCCTGCTCAATGTCTGTGATTTGTCGCCAGAGAAATCGGTGATGAGACAGACTGAATTCTAGATCTTGAGCAGAAATTGCGTTGCGAAGTTCTACCCGGTATTCAGGAGCATGGAGGTAGAGACGCAGCAATTGAGCTTCGCATTCTTCGAGTAAGTTGCGATCGCCCGGAGTTTGCCATTTCTGCGATCGACCGTGCCAGCGTTGTCCTCGAACTTGAAGCCGCAGATTTTCTTCGATCTGTTGAGTGAGACGGCTATTGCCTTGGCTCAGCAGTTCTGAGCAATGATGAATGTAATGCGTTCGCAGGGAGGGATTGGGCAGGTTTCCGAGAAGTGCCACGATCGCCATAACTGCCTGTTGGAATTGATCAGATTGTTTCAGGTCTTGATTCGCGATCGCTTGATTAATTTGCCAATCGAGCCAGAGAGGAGCGTGATCGAGCAGATCTTGATACGCTTTTGCAGAGTGATTCTTAAGAAAATCATCGGGATCTTTTCCATCTGGGAGATTTAAAACCCGAAGTTGCACTTCTCCTTGATAGGCAAGCGTTGCAACTTCTCCGATCGCGCGTTCTGCGGCTTGAACGCCTGCCCGATCCGCATCAAAGTTGAATACAACGCGCTTCGATTCCGTATAGCGAAGGAGTTGTTTGACTTGAGCAATGCTCAGTGCTGTTCCGAGAGACGCGACCGAATTAGTAACTCCAGCAGCATGAAGCGCAATCACATCGAAATAGCCTTCGACAACAACCGCTTGATCCTGTTTCGCGATCGCGCTTTTTGCTTTGTCTAGCCCAAACAGCGTCCGACCTTTATCAAAGAGTTCGGTTTCTGGAGAGTTGAGATATTTAGGCTGTTCATCCGTCAGAGTTCGTCCCCCAAAGCCAATCACCCGACCCTGACTATCTTGAATCGGAACCATTAAGCGATTGCGAAAGCGATCGTAATAGCCGTCTCCAGTTTTCCGAGGCACGAGCAGACCTGCTTTTTCGAGTAAGACGATCGGATATTTCTTTTGTTCAACTAAGTATTTGCAAAGAATGTCCCAACCCGCCGGAGCGTAACCGAGTTGGAATTGTTGAATCGTTTCGACAGAAAGTTTGCGATCGCGGCGTAAGTAAGCTAGAGCATCGGCTCCTTGAGGTTGCTGTAAGGCGTGCTCGTAAAATTTCGCGGTAATTGCCAGAATTTCGTAGAGCTGTTCTCGAACTGACAATTGACGTTGAAGTTCTTGGCGATCCTCCGCTTGTAGAGTTTGAACGGGGACTTGATACTTGCGCGCCAGATCGAGCACAACTTCACTAAAGTTGCGTTTGCCTAACTCCATTAAAAACTTAATCGTATTGCCGCCTGCACCACAGCTAAAGCAGTAATAGAATTGTTTACTGGGACTAACTGTGAAGCTAGGGGATTTGTCGTCGTGAAATGGGCATAAGCCAACGAAGTCTTTACCCTGTTTTTTCAGGACGACATGTTCCGAAACAACGTCTACAATATCAGCGCGTTGTTTGACTTGCTCGATCGTATCGGGATGCAGGCGAGGAACGTTCATGATCGGCTCTTCGTTGGTACACCTATTCTAGCAGATTCTTGGAAGAAAACGCTGTAAATAGGAATGAGTTAATCCAGTGTACGCTATCTGTAGCGTTTGACCGAAAGTTTAACACTCTAGATTGGATCATGCAACTTACGACCACTCGACTTCAAGCTCAGATTCAATTCATTGTCGAAATTGACAAACTGAAGCATGTGCTCCGACAGACGATTTTGATGGATCAGTCACGGCGAGAAAATGATGCGGAGCATTCTTGGCATCTGGCGATGATGGCGATCGTGCTTTCTGAATACGCTGATCCAGCGGTGAATTTGCTGCGAGTTCTCAAAATGGTGCTGATTCACGATTTAGTAGAAATCGACGCAGGAGATACGTTCTGTTACGATGCGATCGCGCTGCAAGATCAAGAAATTCGAGAGCAGAAAGCGGCAGATCGATTGTTTGGCATGTTGCCGGAAAATCTTGGGGCAGAATTGCGATCGCTCTGGGAGGAATTTGAGGCGAGAGAATCTTTAGATTCCCAGTTTGCAGCAGCACTCGATCGGCTTCAGCCTTTATTGCATAACTACAATACGCAGGGTGGAACCTGGAAAAAGGCAGGGGTGACGGTTGAGAAAGTGAGAAAACGGATGGAGCCTGTTGCGATCGGATCTCCGGTGTTGGGCGAGTTTGTCGAAAGTTTGATTGAGGATGCAGTGCGGCAAGGTTTTATTCGTGAGGCTAGTCATTGAGCTTCTAGTGAGCTCATTCTTCAGAACTCTCTTTGAACTGAAAGTTTTAAACTTCTGTAAGGTGGCTCAACTTAGCTTCTGCCAGTATTGATTACTATTGATGAAATTGAGGACAATTCTACTCATTATCTGGTAGAAGAACATCCAAATCGACATCAATCCCATTTGTTAAAGCGCGTATACGATCGATCAACTCGGAACTCACAGCTTGAATTCGTTGAGGATTCTTCTGCATATCTTCTGATAGAAACTCTAGGAATTGTTTAAGCACCGGACCATCTTCTTCTGTACGATCGCTGTAATAAGTCATCTCCTTCTCCTATTTCAACACTGCGTGAATTGCTAGCCAAATGCAAGCAGGATCATTGCTGGTATAGCTCACACGATGTTTTTGATGGGCTGGAATGAGTAGATAGTCTCCAGCTTTTAGCTCGATCGTACTTTCATTCTCAAACATCAATTGCGCTTCACCTTGGAGCAGGATGACCCATTCATCACGCGATTGGTCATACCACTGATCGGGTGGAGTGGTTTGCCCAGTTGAAATGATACGCTCGATCGAGATTTGATCCGTTTCACACAACGACTCAAACAATTCTCGATCGAGCTTCAATCCCGTTAAATCAAATATATTATCTATCAAGGTTTCCCCCATGAGCCAGAT
Source organism: Leptolyngbya sp. UWPOB_LEPTO1 (assembly GCF_017302695.1). NCBI lineage: Bacteria > Bacillati > Cyanobacteriota > Cyanophyceae > Leptolyngbyales > Leptolyngbyaceae > Leptolyngbya > Leptolyngbya sp. UWPOB_LEPTO1. Next base: position 47,256 of record NZ_JAFLCJ010000009.1, read on the forward strand.
TCACAGCGTAGTAGACGATTTAAGGTTGCGATCGCTTTCGCATCTTTCGAGGTTTTCACTCGTCGCTCCATAGCAACATTCGTTAGTTCCATCGAGAGACGAACTAAGTACGCTTCATCTTCGGCTGTTTTCACTAGGTCGGGTTTCATCGCTTGCAGATTACCCCGAAACGATCGAGCTGGATCGAACTTGAATTGTTTGCTCAAAGACTCAATAACAAAGCGTTGTTCAGGACGGGCAATCTTAGCAAGCGGTGCGATCGGTTGTCCTAAAATCTGCTCTTGCATGGTTGGGTTGCTTACTTGCCGTTGTAGCCAAGCTTCAGAAGTAGAAATTGGTAAATCAGTCGTGAACTTATCGACTTTTGCATAAGCATGAGCTTCAGAGTATGCAATGCGACCGTCTTTGTTGTAGTCAGCAGAAGCAACTTTTCGTCCAACGCGATCGCGTCCTGTCAAGCCTGCAAAAAAGCTCGAACTATAGTCCCGATAATCTGCTTCGTTTACTTCTGGAGTGCAACCGACTGAAGGACGGGATTTAATCGTTGCAAAGAACCCGCAGCGAGTTTGCAAAGCAACGCCTTTATTCGGATCACCACCTCGGTAAATCAAATTCGCAAATGAGCCAGAATAGCACTGAGACATCATGGTGACGAAAGGCTTATTCTGTGGCAGACGATCGAGCATTTGCGTGAAATTTTGCACATTCAATTGGCGATCGCGCCACATGAGTAACGTCGAATTGTCTTCGTTCACTCGATTATGTCCGCCATGCCCGGAAAAGTAGAAAAATAAGGGAGTTGAAGATTTCTCTTTTGCTGCTTCTGTCAGCCAAGTTCTCAGATTCGCAATGCTAGAAGCACCTTGTACATTTGGAATTGTATGAGTTTTGTACTGTTCTCGACCTCGCTCATCGAGATATCGCACGGTTTTCTCACCTGTGTTGCCATTTGCGAAGTAAATCGGCGCAACGCTCGGATTGTATCCTAGCTCTTTGAGCGATCGCTGAAAGTACAGCATGTTCTTCTCTAACGCAATTTCGTTATAAGAAGGTCCACCACCACCGCCAAAGACCAAGAAATTTTGAGCATTCGATCGCTGACAGGTTGAAGCCTGGAATAAAGAAGGCTGACTAAGTGCTTGGGAATTGGTCAGAGTAACGCTTGCAAGCAAAACCGGGATAAAGCGTCGCATCATAATTGAGCAGAGATTGAGATGTAATTAGAGAAATGATACCCAAACCTATAAAGATTGAATGGCGTAAATCAGCCCCTGACACACCCGTGTGAGAAAGTCAAAATCGAGCGTTTCAATGCGATCGCTCGGTTGATGATAGTGCGGATTTCTCAGATTCGCTGTATCCGTCACCATCAAAGCCCGATATCCCCGATCCCAAAATGCAGCATGATCACTCCGGCGCGTATCCGGAATAATTTTGCCGCGCATTCCCGCAGGTAACCATTCACAGCCCACTTGAGCGCGCCGAATCGATCGACTGAGGCGCATCAAATCGGGAATTGTCGGAATATTGCCAATTAACGCAATGAAGTTCCCCTGATCCGGATAAAATCTCTCTAAACCTGCTGGATAGCGTTGTGAATTGCGTTCATGATTGCAATAGCCAAGCATCTCCAAAGCAATCATTAACCTTAACGGTTCACCATTCAACGACTGTGCATATTGAGTGTTACCAAATGTATCCGATTGTGTGAAAATTTCTTCTAAATCAAAAGCAACTAACCGAATCGGGTAACGGGCAGGCTTTTCAGAAAACGCTTTTGCCATTTCCAACAACACCGCTACTCCCGTCGCATTGTCGTCGGCTCCCGGTGAATTGGGAACCGCGTCATAATGTGCGCCAATCAGAATTGGCGGTTTTTTCTTCTGCCCCGGCAAGTTCAGAATCCAATTGTAGTGAGTTTTCTGCCCGACTTGGAACGCATGAGATTCAACTGTTCCCCAGCGTGAGAACTGTTCGCGGATATAGTGTTGAACATAAAAATGCCCTTGCGTCGCGAAATACGGATCGCGATCGCGGGCAATGACTTCAATATGCGATCGTAATCGTGCAGTTAACTCTTGCATCTAATTGACGATCGTTAAAGCACTGTGAACATCGGAAGGCAACCGTCTTAAAATTTTGCCTTTCTCCATATCCACAGCAACTAAAATCACTCGACCGCTGACAAACAGAACCGTGTCATCCGTGGATCGAATCTCATACTCGATCGGAAGTCGCACCCCTTCGAGCGCAGTCAAGCGAGTTTTGACGATCGCCTTCATTCCCATCCGCAACGGTTGATGATAGCGAATCGCCAAATCGATCACCGGAAGATTACACCCCATCGCGACCAACTTCGAGAAATCGATACCCCGTGCCTGCAAGAACTCAATTCGGGCTTCTTCTAGCCATTGGATATAGCGTCCATGCCATACGACACCTGCGTAATCCGTATGGTGCGAATAGACAGTAATCGGATAAATAAACCATTCCGGCGGAATCACGGATGGCACAAGATTAGATGTGGGAAGTTGAGGAGACTCTGACACGATCGTACTTCACAAACGATAACAAACGAACTATCAGGGGACAGCAGCCCCTAGACTTGAAACAGGCGCAACGTGGGATTTTCTTTCCCAATTGCCTCACCCTTTTCAAAGTCTACTGAGAAACGAGACAGAAGCGATGATAGAAAAAATCTTATTAGCCGATTCTGGCACTGGGCGTTCTGAAGATATGCTGAATGCACTGCTGGCGATTCCCTCCATTCAACGCGCGATGGTGACGGTGCTGCATGTGGTTCCACCCCAAACCAGTTCAGATTCGATGACGGAGAAATGGGAAGAAGGTGGAAAAACCTTAGCAACCGCAGTCCAATCGCTGAAGATTGATCAGAGCCACGTTTCGGCGATGCTAAGAGAAGGTGACCCGAAAGATCAAGTCCTGAAAGCGGCGGATGAGGTGAACGCTGATCTGATTATTATGGGATCGCGCGGATTGAAGCGATTAGTCTCAATTTTGGAGAATTCCGTCAGTCAGTATGTGTTTCAGCTTTCCTCGCGCCCGATGCTGCTGGTGAAAGATGACATTTTTGTGCGATCGATTAATCGCATTGCTGTTGCCGTTGATAAGTCTGAGTCGTCGAAGCAAGCTTTGAAGATGGCGCTGTTTTTGGCACGCGATATTAAAGGCGGACAAGTAACGCTGATTCACATCGATTCTAATCCCAAAGGGGCTGAGAAAGTGGGAGCAGAAGCAGAAAGAGATCCTGCGTTCGCAGATGCGATCGCGCAAGCGAAACAAGCGGGAGTCGCCTACAAAGCAGTGGTTACCGCTGGAAAAGCAGGTGAAGCAATCTGCCGGGTTGCAGATGAGACGAAGGCAGATCTGCTGATCTTGGGATCGCCCGATCGCCGTCCTTCGATCGCGAAAGGATTGCCCGATCTCGATCGCTTATTAGGAACATCGTTGTCTGACTATGTGCGAGTCTATGCAAATTGCCCCGTGTTATTGACCCGAACGCTCGGGTAATTTCAATTTCGGTTCCAATAAACAATGGGTAGAGTATGGATGATTCCGTCTCTACCCGTTTTACGCTTCCAATTTGATCTGCATACAATCTAAGAGTTCAAATCGACTGTCACCTCAGCCGACATTCCAGGTGTCACTGCCGATTCAAATCCTCGAATCGAATCTCGATCGAACACGACCTTCACCGGAATGCGCTGCACGACTTTGGTAAAGTTCCCAATCGCATTATCAGGCGGCAAGAGCGCAAACTGTGCCCCAGAAGCAGGAGAGACACTCTCAATCCGTCCTGTAAACTCATGATGCGGGAACGAATCTAATTTAATCTCAACTTTTTGTCCGGGATGCATCTTCTCAAGTTGGGTTTCCTTGAAATTCGCAGTCACCCAGTATTGATCATCCACGATCGCTAAAAGCGGAGTGCCCGCCTGAACCTGTTGCCCAGTCTGCACATTCTTCCGTCCCACTCGTCCACTGACCGGAGCCGTAATCGTCACATATTCCAACTGCTGCTTCGCATTCTTCAACGCGACTTGAGACTGATTAATCGCAGCTTGCGCTGTCTGATAATCACTCTGACTTACCTGGGTCTGAACATTTTGTGCCTGTGCCTGCTGCAATTCCCCTTGTGAAGATTCCAAGCCAGCTTGTGCCGTCGCAACGCCTTGTTCAGCTTGTGCGACCTTCGCCTGGGCTTGTCTAACGCCTTCACTCGCAGAATCGCGCTGAGCACGTGCCACTTCATACGCTTGCCGCGCCGTATCCAGCTCCCGCCGTGATACTGCACCCGAACTGAACAACTGATTAAACCGATTGTAGTCCGCTTGAGCCTTGGCTAAATTCGCATTCGTTTGCGCTAAGTCGGCTTGCGCTCTCGGCACTCCAGCTTGGGCTTCAGCAACTTGTGCCTGAGCTTGTGCGATCGCGGCTTGAGCCGTACCAATTCCACCCTGAGCTTTTGTATTCGATGCAGTTGCATTCTGACCGGAGAGCACAACATTCACCTGTGCAGTATTCGCCTTCTGTTGCGCCGCCGCTAAATCCGCTTGCGCCTGTTGTAATTTAATTTGAAAATCTCGATCGTCTAGCCGAATCAACGGCTGACCCGCTTTCACGTCTTGGTTATCATCAACTAACACCTGATCGACCGTTCCTGAGACGCGAGAACCGATCGAGTGAATATTACCCGTAACCGTTGCATTATCTGTACTCTGGTGCGCTGAAGCGTATTGCCACCAGTTGTACCCAAAGCCACTTGCTGCGATCGCACCAACACCCAAGCCTGCCAAAATTAGCTTCATTGGCTTCTTGCGGCGAGTCGCCACAGGCTGCTCTGGAGGAGCAACAACTTTAGGAGTCACTTGATCGAGCTGCGGCGCAGGTTTAACTAACTTGTTTTCCTGAACTGGAGCATGATCATCAAAAGATGCAGAACTCATAATTCACTCAAAATGTGAGGAGCAGTAAAGCAGAAATCCATTTCCTTAGAACCCTAAGGATTTGCATAAATTCATAATACCACAATTTAATTCGAGCACTAACTGTTTGTACTATAACTATGGTCGGATTTCCGCAAAATTCAAAACCTGCTTCTAGAGAGATTTCTTAACTTAAATCCAGGCTTCACAGCCGTCTCAGGATTGAATATGTTAGCATCAGTGCAAATAAGCACGTCTTAGAAATCCGAATGGGAAAGGTTCTGGTGCTCAATGCCTCCTATGAACCGCTCAATATCACCAGTTGGCGGCGAGCAGTTGTCCTGCTAATCAAAGGCAAAGCTGAGCAAGTCGAGCATAACGGAAAGTTCGTTTATTCGGGGTTCCCACTCCCCACGGTGATTCGGCTGCGCCATTATGTGCGTGTGCCTTACAAAGAGATTCCCCTCACCCGCAAGAATCTCTTGCACCGAGATTCACACTCCTGTCAGTATTGTGGCTATACAGGCGATGACTTGACCCTGGATCATGTGATCCCGCGATCGCGAGGCGGAGCAGATACTTGGGAAAATATTGTGACTGCCTGTGTGCGCTGCAATGTGAAGAAGGGCAATCGCACGCCGAAGGAAGCATCGATGCCTTTATTCACGAATCCACACCGACCGCACAGTGGGCTTTATTTTGAGGTGACGAAGCATGTCAAAAATGGTGTGAACCAGGAATGGCAGAAGTACGTCATTGGTGGAGTGCGAGAAGATTAGTTCCAGCCAGAAGTGATGTAGTTTACGATCGCATTCTCTCTCTTATGAGAGAAATCGAACAAACCGATCTGCCGTTTTTTGAAGTTTTTTGCGAAGATCAAGAAGTGCCTACGATCGATCATGTCTAAACAGGATGGGATCGACTGAGGCTGGTTCTATTTTTCGCACAACTTTAACGTATGCAATCTGATTCAACTGTGCCCCTCTCTTCATTTGTAACAATGGAACCAGACTCCGGTATTTCTGGGCTGAATCCGACTGAGGTTCAAATTATTTCATCCCCTCAAACTTCTAACGGATCGAATTATACGACCGAATCGCGCGGAAGATTTCCTTACGAAGTGGTTCGATCATCTGAGCAAGAACAAAAAATTGAAGCTTTTCGCCAAGTTCTCGAACGACATCGAGGCGAACGTCAAATTATTCTGCTTCAAGATTTCCCTGACCCAGACGCACTCTCTTCAGCTTGGGCATACAAATTAATCGCTCAAAAGTTTGAAATTCAGTGCGAGATTGTCTATGCCGGAATGCTTTCGCACCAGGAAAATATCGCCCTTGTTAAGCTCACAAATTTACCGCTCCAACGTCTACCGATTCAAACTGCGAAAACGAAAGATTTTTCAATTTATAAAGGATGTGTCCTGATCGACAATCAGGGAACGACGAGCCAACTTCTCACGTCCGTTCAGCAGGCGAATATTCCGATTACCGTGATTATTGATCATCACAGTATGCAAGATGACCTCAAAGCTGAATTTATCGATATCCGCACCTACACCCGTGCGACTGCCACGATTCTGACCCAGTACATTCAATCGGGAATGTTGAAGCTGGATACGAGTACGCCTGAGCATGTGAAGTGTGCAACGGCGCTCATGCACGGATTGCGCTCAGATACGAATCGCCTGATGCAGGCCCAGGAAGAAGATTTTCTGGCTGCGGCTTATTTGAGTCGATTTTACGATGCGCAATTGCTGAATGCAGTGATGCAATCTTCGCGATCGAAGCAAGTCATGGAAGTGATTGAGCGATCGCTGAAAAATCGCATGGTACAGAATAATTTCTCGATCGCGGGAGTGGGTTATTTGCGATACGACGATCGTGATGCGATTCCGCAAGCTGCGGACTTCTTGGTTACTGAGGAGAATGTCCATACTGCGGTCGTTTACGGGATTGTTCACGACGAAGATGAAGAACTCGAATTCGTCGTGGGATCGCTGCGAACGAATAAAATTACGCTTGATCCCGATGAATTTATTAAAGAAGCGTTTGGACAAGATGCTCACGGCAGATTCTTTGGCGGAGGACGATCGCAAGCGGGGGGATTTGAAATTCCCATGGGATTTTTATCTGGATTTACAGAGAATAGCGACTATGCCAAAACAAAATGGTCAGTCTTTGATGCTCAGGTCAAACAAAAGCTATTGCGCCTAGTCAACCCGGATCAAAATTATCCAAAAGGCGTGAATTAATCCCAAGGTAGAGGATTGAGGGGCAAAGGGTGCTGTAATGATCCGTGTAGTCCTTCAATCTTCTGTAGATATGGAACTTTATCTGATCCGACATGGCTTAGCCGGACAACATGGCGACTATCCTGATGATGATCAGCGTCCTCTGACTCCAGAAGGGGAGCGTAAAACAGAACAGGTTGCAAAGCGAATGCGATCGCTCGATTTAAAATTTGATCTGATTCTGACGAGTCCTCTGACTCGTGCCAAGCAAACGGCTAAAATTTTGCAAAAAGCAGGGTTGAGCGATGCATTAGAAACTGCTGGCTACCTTGCCCCAGGAGGCGATATTCAAAATTGGCACGCTTGGGTTGAGAGTTGGCGATCGCCCGACAAAGCATTAGCGCTGGTTGGACACGAGCCGGATCTCAGCAGTTGGGCAGAGTTACTGATTTGGGGAGAAGTGCGCGATCGCTTCATTCTAAAAAAAGCGGGTGTGATCGGCTTAGAGCTTCCCGAGAGCGGAAGTGCGATCTCCAATAGCCAACTATTCTGGCTAACTCCGCCTCGGTTGTTTCTGTAAACAAAAAATGCGATCGCATCGTTCAGCATTGAGAGTTTGCCTCTGTTGGCTTGGCTAACTGCGATCGTGATGGACCTCTTGCCCATGTTTCCAATTATGGTAAGAGTTAAGCCGTTTGCAGCGTCATCGGTTCAGGAATCTGCTCACCTTCTACCTGCCAAGCTTCTAAATACATTTCGATCACGTCTTCACCATTACGAATCGCTTCTTCACGAGTTTTGCCAGATGTGCAAGGCATAACAACCAAGTCAGCAAATTCTGGAACAGTAACCAGGAACAGTTGATCTTCATCAGACCATTGAATGATCATGCTGTATCGGCTCATCTTTCCTGATCCTCCTCTCTTAAATTCTTGAGTTCTATCAGTAGTTTTTCGAGTTGTTTTTCTAGATAGAGTGGAACATCATCTCCATCTTTTCCTGGGATCGTCAATGTTTTTTTCAGGAGAGGATGCCGCCACCGCTCATGACTCCCTTTGCCACGCTTAGGCAGATATGTAAATCCTTCACGTCCAATCTGAGCTTTCAATTCTCGAATTTTTCTAGGCATGAATATTCGTTTAGATCGTGCCCTATCTTTTCAATCCTTTTTTTATTCTTACCTACTTCATTTGCTCTCAAGTTCGCCTTTCGATGCCTCCGCTAAGAGAGTTCCAATCACACAAGCTCCGAGCAGATTTGCGCCTGTTAGGTTTGCATCCTGGAGTTCTGCACAAAGCAGATTCGCACCTGAGAGGTTCGCGCCTGCTAGATTTGCACCTTGCAAATCTGCTTCTTCAAGATTCGCTTCGCTGAGCTGTGCGCCTTGCAAATCTGCTTGAGTCAAGTTTGCACCGAGCAGATTGACTCCACTTAAATTTGCGCCGCGTAAATCTGCACCTCGTAAATCAACGCCTTGCAAATTCACGCCCATCAAGTTTGTGCCGCTGAGAAATGCACCGGATAAAGCCGCACGAGTTAGGCGCGATCGCATGAGATTCGCCCCGCGCAAATTACTGCCGCGCAAATCTGCCTCAGTCAAATCTGCCTGCATCAAATTTGCACCCGTCATCGACGCGCGCAAATCCGCCCCAATCAGCTGGCATCCGACTAAATTCGCACCGTCTAAAATGGCTCCCGCCAGTTTTGCGCCTGTGAAATCTGCCCCCGCCAGTTTTGCTCCCGCCAAAATCACGCCGCCCAAATCTGCTTTAGACAGATCTTCATCCTGCAAATCTACACCCGCGAGTTGCGCTACTTTTCCCGATCGAATCGCCTGAATATCCATTTACCCTCGCTCCGTCACTTTCTCAGATAGATTCAGCAATTCTTCGTCAGAATGAGAATCTAACAACCACATTCCAGCCGCGATTTTCGGCATTTGAATCGGCAGGCTTAACCCTTGCTGAATCGCGCTGACAAGAAGCGTTAAAGCTTCGACGAGCTTTGTATCCCACCGCTCTCCTGCTTCCGCTTGGCACTGAGCGAGCGCATCGGTTAAATTGCTTTGAGTCACGCGCTGTTGAAACTCAGAGAGTAAGCCAAGGATTCTTGATTCTAAAGGAATTTCGTCGCCTGCGAGTCCGGCAGGTTGTCCTTTTCCATTCCAGTGTTCAGATTCATGCGTAATGATCGTTGCGATCGCATTCAATCTGCCCATATTTCTTAAAAGCTGAGCGCCTGGAACGATCGGACAACTCGGCGCGGCATCGGGATCAGGCTCAGTCACCCGTCCAAAGCTTCCTGGACTGAGTACACTATCTGCTCGCTGTAAGAATGCGAGTCGATGCAGCAAGGCAGAGAGCCGTAACCGATTCACCTGCCAAGCCGGAAGATCAAGCAACTGTGCCATCGCGACCGATAACGAAGCCACTTCAGCCGCAGCATTTGGATTGCTCACATCAGTTTGATCAATCAATTGAGCCAGACGGAGAAAGGCTTGTAGCTCATTGGAAACGAGATTGTTATCTAACGCTTCGTGCTTGTGTTTCGAGTGACCGTCTTGTAAATAGTTCACGACCATCGAAACCGCTTGATAGATTTCGTCTTGGTCGCTACTCTGAGCAGAAATTTCTGCGACTTTTGCCCGAAGTTGATTGGCTAAATCCGGGTTGTAGCGATCGATATGAGCGATCGCAATATTCACCGTCTCTTCGACTAAGCCCTGCTCAAATGTCCAAAAGCCGTAAAACTTCCGCTCTAAGTCTTCTTCTGGCACACCTTGAGTCCCATAGTCTTCAGGCGAGAGTTCCTGACAGAGCACCATGGCGGTATAAGACGGAGCCAAAATCATCAAGTGCCATTCTTGAGCAACCGGATCAGTGGGATCTAAATCGACTAAAGTGACATTCGATCGCTGACTGGTCGGATGTTCTGCAAATCCGGCATCTGCCGTCGCCATGATCACAATTTGGTCGGCTCGATTCGCGATATCGCCATAGCGATCGGCTTCAACGAGATACCATTTTCCCCGCTGGAAAGCAGTAATCACGAGAGGCGCACTCTGACAGGTGAGAATGCAGTCTTCCAGCGCATGGCAGAGCGAAACCAGCGTATTTTTGTAATACACACCGAAATTGAGCGGGCGTTTACCGACCTCGCCGGACTGGTGCGCTACTTTTAAATTTTTGAGAATTGAGCCTTCTAACATGAGCGGAAATTAGGGAGCAGTAACAAGTTGAGGATTGGATTTCTCGATCGGAGCAGTTAAGGCTTCTTCTAGATCAGCACGTCCGAGACGTTCTTCTAAAATATCCATGACTTCCCGTCCGAAATCATTGGGATTGCGCTGCCAAGCTTGCAGACAAACTTCACCAAAGAATGATCCCAAAGGTTCTGGATTCCATAACAGTTTGCGAACTGTCCAAGGTTTCACATTCATCGGATCGTATCCCGGCTTCAGAATGTCATTCTTGAGCGCATATTCTTCTAGATGCGTATGAGGTTGCAGCCCGATAAAGAAAATCGCAGGCTCAACTTTGTCGGCTCCGAAGATTTTTTCTAATTCGCGATGATACGCGATCGTTTGTCGAATCGTTTCCGGTCGCTCATCAATCACGTTAAATGAATAATTCACCGAAACAAGATCGTTGAATCCTGCCGCTTTCAAATCTCGACAGTTTTCTAAGACGGTTCGGAGATTGTACCCCATTCTCATTTTGCGCACGAGTTCCTGAGAGCCGCTGGTAATGCCAATCTCAAAGTAATTCATGCCAGTCTTCACCATCAATTCGGCAAGCTTCGGCGTGAGATTATCCGCACGAATGTAAGCTGCCCAGTGAATATCGGTCATGCCCGCATCCACGATCTTTTGCAACAGCTCGATCGCATCATCAATATACTTCCTGGCTGGAATAAATTGAGCATCTGTGAACCAGAAGTTGCGAACGCCTTTTTTGTAAAGCTGCTGCATTTCTTTGACAACTTCATCAGCTGGATTGATCCGAACCTGTTTACCTTCAATCACTGTATAGACGCAGTAGCAGCAGTTGTGGGGACAGCCGCGCTTGGTCTGGACTCCTATATAGAAGTCTTGAGATTGAAAATAGTATTCAAATTCGTCCCAGATCGACGCAATGTAATCGTAATCGCAAGCAGCTTTCTCGATCGGGGTGGGAAATTCGTGAATCATGCGATCGCGCGGTTTCGTCTCGCCGACGATATAACACCGCTCATCTAAGAAATCTTCACCCCGCAGCAGTTTTTCGAGCAGCGTTTCCCCTTCGCCCACCGATACGATCGTGCCTTTCGGCAAACTTCTCGCAACTTGCTCATAAAACACGCTCACTGCGCCCCCACCCACAACCAATTTGGCATCTGGATGATATTTGCGAGCGCGTTTGAAGCCCCGTTTGATCAGATTGGCATTGCGCCACAATTCGCCGTAATAGCCTGAAGCGATTCGCAGTAAGCCAAGCGCGCCTCTCGCCTTCAAGAACGGATTTAAAGCGTAGTAGTACTCAAAGGTGTATTGCAGTGGATTTCCCCCGCGGCCCCCCACAGGTGCGTAAATCTGAATGTCGCGCCAAGAATAGACCAACAGCGTTGGCTTGAACTGATCAATGCAATCATCCAGCGCTGAGGCGTAATCCAAAGGCGGGACTGTGCCCAAATCTAAGATTTTTTGGGTGATGTCAGGAAACTGCTTGTGAACGTGATCGGCAAGATACACGGCTCCAATCGGAAAAATCGGATTACAAGGCAACCGGACGTAGAGAATGCGAGTTTCCATAGCCTTCATGGGTGAGGAATCCATCAGCGTTGATTCATCGGATCAATGGATCCTGAGTAATTTTCACATAACTTTACGATATCACTGACTCTCGCTCTCTGCATGGATTGTCCTCAAGAAGCATCCACGCGATCGCAAAACAGCCTTAATCTTTTTTGAGAACTCTGTATTTTTACTGCACAAAGTATTCAGGTATGAACTAAATTTAATTTTTTGCGTTGAAGACTTACAAGTTCTCAATCTCAAAGCATAAATCGTCTTGAAAAGAAACCGTTGGTAATCACCTTTACAGTTGTTAGAAATCCGGCAATGTTAGTGTCAAGGTACTTCGCTACTTATCTAAGGGGTTTCAATCGCCATGCCTCAAATTCTTGATCCCGTTCCTTCTAATGGATCTGATCCCGTCCTTTGTTGTTATGTAAATGCTACAAGTCAAATTCAAATTGCTCGGATTACAGATGTGCCAAATTGGTACTTTGAACGAGTCGTTTTTCCAGGTCAGCGATTGATCTTTGAAGCAATCGTGACAGCTCATTTGGAAATTCATACTGGCATGATGGCAAGTGCGATTTTGTCAGATACAATTCCTTGTTCAACTCTGATTGTGACGGAGGGAGACGAGGATGCCTCCTTTCGCCAAGAGCTGAGGTCAATTCTGGCAACTCCAGCGGAATCCTAAATTTTTTCTGCAATTTTTATAAGAAAAACCGCTTCGTCTATCGATTTGCTTAGTAAAAGGTGTGGGGATTCGTTAAGAAACAACCGCGATCGCATTTTGATCGCGGTTGTTTTTTGCACAATGAGAAGGCGAGTTAGGTAGAACGTTTTGGATTTACCGTCCTTTCTTTGGTTATGGCGAATTGCTGCTTGGGCAATGGGTTTGACGATCGTGGCGTATTTGCTTCAAGCAGCAACGGGATCAGGATTATTATTTGGCATCAAATGGGTGAGATCGCTGCATATTGGCGTAGGAATTGCGATCGCGATTTTAGTCTTGGTCTTACTGGGAATTGGCATTGTCGGAACCCTAGGGCATTACGGCAGTTTAGGTCATTCCAATCATTTATGGTCGGGGCTAGCTGTCGTTGAATTGGTATTTCTTTCTGCCTGGAGTGCCGTACAGATTCCCACTCAGCCTTGGGCACGTTCTGTTCACATTGGCGTGAATTTTCTCTTATGCTTAGGGCTAATTTGGGTCTCGATCACCGGATGGGAAGTGGTTCAAAAATATCTTTCTTGACTCTCTTTCTTGGATCTTTAGTAAAAGGTATCGAAATTACTCTTCAAAAAGCGATCGAGATCCGCAAATGAGCAAGCATGAGTCGGAGTTGGCGTATCGTAACCTTTGAGATCAACGTTATATCGCTCAAAGAACGCCAACTCACCCACATGACTTGCCAGATGCCGATACGTCGTTTCACCCATCGCAATATCGAGTCCGATTTGTTTCGTTGCTGTTTCTAATCGAAATGCCGCATTCACGGTATCACCCAATGCTGTGTAATCGGGTCGATCGCCGCTACCTGTGTTACCGACCATCGCAAATCCCGTATTCACACCTGCCCCGATCCGAATCGGAAATGGCAAGGGATAGTCTCGATACAAATCACTCGTCATCTTATGAAGCGCATTAATCGCCTGACAGATTCGTAGTGACTCATCCCGCTCGACTCCATGCGCTCCATGCGTCCAGACCGCCATCACCGCATCGCCAATATATTTATCGACCCAACTGCCATACTCTCGAATAATCTCACCTGCTTGGCGAAACCAAGTCCCGATCATCTCAGAAAGAATGCTTTCGTCTAGCTGACGCGTCAGAATCGTAAAATCGCGAATATCAACAACCAAAACCGAGATTAAACAGCGCACTGAGAGCGCTGCGGTTGCCGTGAAATCTTTAGAGTCGAGATCGCTCGACGGAGCAGGACGATTCATAGGACAGAAGAAATCTAGTTCAGTCTGTCCAAACGTGAGACGATCGCCATTCTGCAATGTCACCGGAATACTCACCCGCCGCCCATTCACAAAAGTGCCGTTGCGACTGCCGAGATCGATCAAATAATATTCTCCCGTTTCCATCCATTGCAGCATGGCATGGTTACGTGAAATCCAGCGATCGCCAATCACAAATGTGTTATCCTCGCTCCGTCCAATTGTCCAGCAGCTATTACCCACTAAAGGCAAGCGCTGACGATTGAGATCGCTATGTAGGATGAGATGAGGAATAGGTTGGAGAGTTACCACAGGCTCAACAAGGAAAATAAGGTCATTCTTTCCTTATGATGCAACGCTTGCGATGGAAATGTGTCAGTAGTAGCGCTTGTAATGTAAAGGTGAAGTGAATTATTTTTTACTGTATTTTCCGCAGTATTCAACTGAGAGAAATTGCGTGCAATCGCGCTATCTACGAGTTTATGCCAGGGTTGCTGCAATCCAGAAAAGACTGTCAACTAGAATGGTACTGAGAACAGCACCACCAAATGCTACCCAATGCGGCGTTTTCACCCGCAGCGAGAGAACACCGATTACAAGGAGTAGCGTAGCTAGTGAAATCACCCAGAAAATGCCATGAGGTGTGTACATTTGCATAAGAGCTTCTTGAAAGATCGGCTGCACTGCATCTGGTTCTACCTGCATTAATCGCCGCCAATACGGAATCAAGTCACTCACGTAGAAATATAAATCAGTGATTGCAGTTCCAAAGAGGGAGCCTAAGTAGAAAAAGTTTCCAAGTTTGCACCAATTCTGCCGCAGTCCCCAGATCGCGATCGGCAGTCCAATCGCTTCGATCGGTAAATGTAACGTGGGTTCCCAACGCATCCACCCCCAGTAAAGCGAGCCAGCAAGCCATGTCCAAGTGAATCCTGTGATTAACTCACCCCAGTGTTGTGTTTTTGATTTCGCAGAAAGCGCGATCGAGACCCAAACCCATACTGAAGTGAGTAAAAGGCAGAGCAGCGGAATCGATCGGACTAAGGGCGCTTCAAAGAACACAGGAACCGACACCAAAAAGACCGATGCACCGAAAATGAGACGATTGCGCGACGGGAGTTGCCGCTCTATCAGAGAAGATTCAGTGAGAGAAGATTTAGAAACCGCGATCACTTCAGCCTCTTGGGATGGGGTGGGGGTGGGCGAATAGGAAATCAAAGGAAAATTTAATCCTGTTCATTTTATTTACTTAACTTAACATTACCATAGGATTTTCTGGGGACGGGAGCCTCAATTTGTAAATCATTCTTAAGGAGAATGCCCCCCCTAGGCATATTTCAGAATAGCGGAACTATCTTGAAATTGCGAATAAATTTAGGAGAACGAATTCAGAAATCGCTGAAATGGCAGTACACTGCACAGCGAGAGTTCTGCTCCTAGTTTTTGAAGGTTGAGAAGCGCATGACCCCACTTTTAGTCGTTGCTAGTGAGAGCAATAGTCTGTTTGCTCTTTTCCAAGGTGTTGTCTTGGGTTTAGTGCAAGGAATTACAGAGTTTCTGCCGATCAGCAGTACGGCGCATTTGATTATTTTTACAGATGTGTTCGGCTGGCAGAACCAATGGAAAAAAGAAGCGATCGATGCGATTCAGTTCGGCAGTGTCATCGCAGTGCTGATGTACTTTTGGAAGGATATTCGGAATATTCTCTCAGGAGCTTTGGGGGCATTTGTGCGCAAGGAGTGGTATCGCGAAGACTGGAAGATCTTTATCGGCATTGTCTTCGGAACAGTTCCAGCCTTAGCGGGTGGCTTGATGCTCAAAGAGTTGGGCGTAAAGTTAGAGAGTGCGACACTAATTGCTGTGATGTCGATCGTGATGTCGCTTTTGTTGGCACTTGCCGAGAAAGTCGGTTCTCGGAAACGGGGGTTTGATGAGCTTGAGGTTAAAGATGGGATTTTGGTTGGACTTGGGCAAATGATTGCGTTGCTGCCTGGAGCCTCGCGCTCAGGTTCGACTTTGACGACTGGCTTGTTTTTAGGATTACGCAGAGAAACAGCGGCTCGATTTTCCTTTCTGCTCGGTCTGCCGACTTTGGCGATTGCCACCTTAGTGCAAACGAAAGATGTGTTGCAAGATGGTTCAATGGGAATGCCTTTGCTGTTTGGCATCATTTCAGCGTTTGTGTTTTCGTATTTATCGATCGCTTGGTTGCTGAAGTTTTTGCAGCGTCAGAGTACTTGGGTCTTTGTCTGGTATCGCTTGGCGTTAGGCATTACATTATTAGCCGCAATCGCCACACAAGTTCTAAAGGCTTAAACTAGAGAAGCTGTCAAAGTTCGAGTCATGAGCGAGATTTCTATTCGTCCGGCGTTAATTACTGGGGTGTTGTCGGGTTCAATCGCGCAAGAGATTGGATTTGAAGTGGGCGATCGCATTGTATCGATCAACGGCGAAAAGCCTCGCGATCTGATCGACTATCAGTTTTTGTGTGCGGACGAATTTTTAGAACTCGACGTGATCGATCGCAAAGGAAAAACCCATCAGATCGAAATTGAGAAGGATTACGATGAGGATCTGGGTTTGGAGTTTGAAACGGCTCTGTTTGATGGGTTGATCCAATGTACGAATCGCTGTCCATTTTGCTTTATTGATCAACAGCCTCCGGGCAAGCGAGATAGTCTTTACCTCAAAGATGATGACTATCGGCTGAGTTTTCTTTATGGGAGCTATTTGACTCTGACGAATTTGACTCAGCGCGAGTGGAACCGGATTGAACAGATGAGGCTTTCCCCACTTTATGTTTCAGTTCATGCAACTGAAGCAGATGTCAGAACTCGGTTGCTGAAAAATTCAAGAGCAGGTCAAATTCTAGACCAGATGCGATGGTTCCAAGAACGACAGCTACAGATCCATGCTCAAGTGGTTCTCTGTCCTGGTATCAATGATGGTGAGCACTTAACTCGGACGATCGAGGATCTAGCGCAGTTTCACACAGGAGAGATTCCAGCAGTTGCGTCGATCGCGGTGGTGCCCGTTGGACTGACCCGATTTCGACCCGATGAAGATGAATTGATTCCCGTTTCACCTGAGAAAGCGAGAGAAGTAATTGCCCAAGTACAAGCACTGCAAGCTAAATTCCGAAAAGAGCAGGGCAGTACGATTGTTTGGTTAGCAGATGAGTGGTTCTTAATCGCTGGAGCCGATTTACCCCCAGAATCGCACTATGAAGACTATCCACAAATTGGTAATGGTGTAGGTTCAATTCGATTGTTCCTAAAAGAGTTTGAAACAGCAGCACAAAGACTTCCACAGAAGATTGCGCCTGCACGCGAGTATACCTGGGTTGTGGGGAATGCAGTTGAGAGAGCATTTTTGCCGATTCTCGATCGCTTAAACCAAGTTCAAGGTTTGACGGTCAAAATGGTTGCTCTGAATAGCCAGTACTGGGGTCAGAGCATGACTGTCACGGGGCTACTGACTGGGCAAGACATTTTGGCAGCACTGCAAGGGAGAGCGCTCGGAGACGGAATTCTTTTGCCGTCTTTGATGCTGAAACAAGATGCAGCCGTATTTTTAGATGACATGACTGTGGCAGATTTGGAGCATCGATTGGCAACGAAAATTACGATCGTTCAAGGAGTTGAAGGTCTGATTGAGGTTTGCCAATCGATGCAGGCTATTGCGGTTTAATTGCAGTTGCTAGATAGCTCTGCCCACTCGCAACTATGCAAATATTGTTAATCAGGCTTGCGAACTCGTTCTTCGATATCTTCCAAGGTTTTGAGTACTAGTCGTTTTGCTTGGAGTCGCCAGCCGAGTTTTTGAATTTGGAAGGCGATCGCGCCTCCAGCGATGGTGGCAACAAAATCTAACGGTTGCGACATCGAAATGCCAAACAATAAACCCAATCCAGCAATTCCCCAAAATGGTAGTGCAACCGTTTGACGCTGATCTTCAATGATTTTGCGAATTGGATCAGTTGGCATTTCTGTGAGCAGTTGCTCTTTGACTTGCTTTTGCTCATTGGAAGAAACCGATAAGCCAATTTTCTGTCGGAGCTTTTCAATTTTACGGGCATCGGTACTGTACTGTGTCAGTTCATCTTCTGCCATGAGAATTAAGCGATCGTACTGTCCCATTCTGTTTTGAATAACTCGCCTCCTCTATTGTTCATCAAATTCTGCTTTAATTCAGGGTTTTACGGTTGGATAAGTTTTTGCCGCAAGATTGTAGCAATCAAACGCAAGCCATTTCCTAGTAGACAACCTTCAACATGCCTAGTCCTAAACGATGAGCAATGACTCTAATTTTTGTTTGTTCTTCAGCACTGAGCGGACTGTCTAACGTCATTGCAGCTTGCAGGACTCGATGAGCATCACTTTGAGCAATTTGACCTGTGGCGAGAATTCGGTCAAGCACCGAGCTAACAGCACCATCAGAGCAGGTGGAATTGGTTTGAGTGTAAAGCATCGCAGACCTCGCTAGAGTAGATGTTCAGTAAGCATTGCAGCTTGTGTTCTTGTTTATACTTTCGTCGGCGAGGCGATGATTTCCGTACAGCTAAAGTAAAGAATCAGTGAATCTTATCACTCAGAGAAAATACTGAGATGGGTTGCTTGAAGCTGCGATCGCATCTAGAACTGCCCACGCATATCTAATAGCAGCGCTGATCGATCGAACGATTAGATCAACCTTCGTAATTCTTGTAGCAACCCATGAGGAATTGCTTTCATCAGGTTCCGAGTAGATGAAAGCAATTGAGTTAGCGATGCCGATTTCAACAAAAAAGCCCCCAGAAATTCTGGGGGCTTGCAATCTATCACTCAAAGCAACTTTTGTGCTTATTTGCCGATCACTGCTTTCGCACGAGCCACAACGTTATCGACGGTGTAGCCGAATTTCTCCATAGCAACGTTACCTGGAGCCGAGATACCAAAGCGCTCAATGCTGATCATGTCGCCTTCGCTTCCCATGTACTTCTGCCAACCGAAGCTAGAAGCAGCTTCAACCACGAGGCGTTTTTGATCTGCTTTCGGGAAGATGGTGTTCTTGTAAGCTTCATCTTGCTCCTCGAACAATTCCCAACAAGGCATCGATACCACACGGACTTTGTGACCTTCTGCACGCAGTTTCTCAGCAGCAGTTACACAAAGGCTCACTTCACTTCCCGTTCCCACCAAGATGATGTCTGGCAGGTCATCGCTACCGGAAAGAATGTATGCACCGCGAGCGACCGCATCGATCGAGCTACCATCCAAGTTCGGCAATGCTTGACGAGTCATTGCCAACAGCGAAGGCTGCTTACGACGCTCCATTGCAATTTTGTATGCACCAGAGGTTTCATTTCCATCTGCAGGACGGAAGACCAACAGATTCGGAATCGCACGCAGCGATGCAAGCGTCTCAATCGGTTGGTGAGTAGGGCCATCTTCACCCAATGCAACTGAGTCATGAGTCATGACATAAATCACGCCTGCTTCAGACAGTGCAGAAAGGCGAATCGCTGCCCGCATGTAGTCTACAAACACCAAGAAGGTTGCACAGTAAGGAATCAAGCCCGAATTGTGCAATGCAATTCCATTACAGATTGCGCCCATTGCATGTTCGCGGACTCCAAAGCGGAGGTTGCGGTTTTGGTAAGAGCCTTTCTGGAAGTCACCGAACCCTTTCAGCAAGGTCAAGTTCGAGTGAGTCAAGTCAGCCGAACCACCGATCAGTTCGGGAACCACAGGCGCGATCGCATTCAAGGTCTTCTCAGACGTTTGACGGGTCGCTAAGCCTTTATCTTCAGGCGAGTAGACCGGAAGGCACTTTTCCCAACCGTCTGGAAGCTTGCCGCTCAGCAGGCGCTCAAAGGTTGCTGCATCTTCAGGATATTTTGCTTTGTAGTCTGCAAATGCTGCATTCCAATCAGATTCGAGCTTCGCACCGCGCTCGATCGCTTTGCGCCAGTGATTCAACGCATCTTCGGGAACCACGAAAGGTTCGTAATCCCAACCTAACTGCTTGCGGGTTGCAGCCACTTCGTCACCACCCAAAGCAGCACCGTGAACGCCTGCGGTTCCTTGCTTGTTGGGTGAACCGAATCCGATCGTCGTGCGGATTTTGATCAAGGTCGGCTTGGTCGTTTCTTTCTTCGCTTCTGCGATCGCTGCTTCGATTGCAGCAGTATTGGTATCGCCATCGGGCACAGTGAGAACTTGCCAACCATACGCTTCGTAGCGTTTACCCACATCTTCAGTAAAGGAAACTTCCGTGTCTCCATCGATCGAGATATGGTTGTCATCATAGAGGGCAATCAGTTTACCCAAACCCAGGTGTCCAGCCAGTGAGCAAGCTTCACCCGAAACGCCTTCCATGTTGCAGCCATCACCCATGATCACATAGGTATAGTGATCAACAATCGTTGCATCGGGCTTGTTGAATTTTGCAGCCAGGTGCGCTTCAGCGATTGCCAAACCAACCCCATTACAAATCCCTTGACCCAAAGGCCCAGTTGTGACTTCAACACCCGCAGTTTCAAAATTTTCTGGGTGTCCAGGCGTGCGCGATCCGAGTTGGCGGAACTGTTTGATATCGTCGATCGTCACACTGTCATAGCCCGCTAAATAGAGCAATGCATATTGCAGCATTGAGCCGTGACCTGCGGACAGCACGAAGCGATCGCGGTTGAACCACTGCGGATTTTTGGGATTAAACCGCATGAACTTGTCCCATAGCACGAAGGACATCGGAGCCGCACCCATCGGCAATCCTGGGTGTCCGGATTTTGCTTTCTCAACGCCATCGATCGCTAAAAAGCGAATCGAATTAATGCAAAGTTCTTCGAGTGACTGGGCTGCAACGACCATGATTTCTGTTAAGAATGAACGACGAGTGGGCAATAACGGAAGAATTCGATCAAATCCGAATACTTGATTCCATTATGAAGAAAAGTAGGCACAAATACCTAATCAGAAAAAGCTATCAAAGGCTGTCAATTGATAACAGCCTCCTAATAATCCTAGATAACGGTAGCCAGTTCAAGTTTATGGCTCAAACTTTTTAAATGCGATCGTCACATTGTGTCCGCCAAACCCAAAAGAGTTGGACAGCGCAACGTTCACGACATGTTCGCGGCTTTCATTGGCAACGTAATCGAGATCACAAGCTGGATCGGGTTCGACCAAATTAATCGTTGGAGGAACGCGATCGTTGTGGATTGCCATCACGGTTGCAACGGCTTCAATTCCGCCAGAACCGCCGAGCAAGTGACCCGTCATCGATTTCGTGGAGCTGACGAGAATTTGTTTTGCGCGATCGCCCAGAGCAGTTTTAATCGCCATCGTCTCATTTGGATCATTGACGGGCGTACTGGTTCCGTGAGCATTGACGTAATCCACCTGATCCGGAGTGAGTCCGCCATCTTTTAGACAGAACTGAATCGCTCTTGCGGCATCTTTTCCGCCTGGAGTTTGTCCTGTGATGTGATAAGCATCGCAAGTTACGCCATAGCCGACGATTTCAGCGTAAATCTTTGCGCCACGAGCCAGCGCGTGTTCCATTTCTTCAAGCAGAAGAATTCCAGATCCTTCACCTAAGACGAAACCGTCGCGATCTTTATCAAACGGGCGGCTCGCGTGAGTAGGGTCATCATTTCTTAATGAGAGGGCTTTACACGCTGCAAATCCTGCTACTGCAAGCGAAGTGACTGCCGCTTCAGTACCACCGCAAATCATGGCTTGAGCATAGCCGCGTCGCACCCATTGAAACGCATCGCCGATCGCATTCGAGCCAGCCGCGCAAGCGGTCACTGAACAAGAGTTTGGACCTTTTGCACCAATGTGAATCGCCGTAAGACCTGCCGCCATATTCGCAATCATCATGGGAATCATGAACGGACTACAGCGATCGGGTCCTTTGGTCAGGTTAATTTCTTGCTGATCTTCGAGAACTTTCAAGCCGCCAATGCCCGTTCCGATCAAAACTCCGACCTGTTCTGCATTCAGATCATTGATCTCGAAATTTGCATCTGCCAAAGCTTGTTTACTGGCTGCAACCGCAAATTGACAAAAGCGATCCATCCGTTTTGCTTCTTTGCGATCCATATATTGAATCGGATCAAAGCCTTTTACCTCAGCGGCAAAACGACAATCATGCCGAGACGCATCGAATAAAGTAATGGGGGCAATGCCATTACGTCCCGCCATTAGCCCGTCCCAATACTCAGAAAGCGTATTGCCGATCGGCGTAATTGCACCAAGCCCTGTGACAACAACGCGCTTATTTACCGTATTTGTCATGATGTCCAATGAAAAAAGGATGTGGGGATAAAGGATGAGGGACAAGTCACAGTCTTATCCCCCATTCTTCGGAGATTTGACTAAGCCGAGGCTGCAACTTTGCCACTGATGTAATCAACTGCAGATTGAACCGTTGCAATTTCTTCTGCCGCTTCATCGGGGATTTCGATGTCGAATTCTTCTTCGAGTGCCATCACCAATTCAACGGTGTCGAGTGAATCTGCACCTAAGTCGTTTGCAAAACTAGCAGCAGGAACAACTTTAGCGGCATCGACACCTAACTGTTCTGCCACGATCTTCTGGACTTTATCAAAAATTTCGGTCTCGCTCATAAAATTCCTCTTGAGTTGCAGCCGCAACGAATCACACTAAACACAGAAATGCTCATTCATTTTGAGCATCTCTTCATCTTATCTGAATGAAGTCATCTCATATCAGATTCGGGTGCGGTGAACATTTTGCCACGATCGCTGACCAAATTCCTCAGTTTTTCTTAAGATCGGTGTTTTCGAGGCGGTGGGCGCTACTATCAAAGTCGGATGAGTCGGGCAAATTCTATGGTTCTGAAATACGCTTATTTCCCTGGTTGTGTCGCGCAAGGAGCGTGTCGGGAGTTGGATCAATCGACCAAAGCTGTGTCGCGATCGCTCGGAATCGAATTGATCGAATTGAAAAAAGCTGCTTGTTGCGGTTCGGGAACGTTTAAAGAAGATTCTCAACTGCTCGAAGATACGGTCAATGCTAGAAATATTGCTTTAGCTGAAGAATTAAACTTGCCGCTCTTGACGCATTGCAGCACCTGTCAGGGCGTAATCGGGCATGTGGATGAACGGTTGAAATCAGCAGATTCAGAGTATTTGAATCAAGTGAATGGGTTTTTGAACCGGGAAGGATGTTCGCCTTATCAGGGAAGCACTGAGGTCAAACATTTACTCTGGGCGTTGGTGAGTGATTATGGACTCGATGCGATCGCGGCAAAAGTCACTCGCAAGCTCTCAGGTCTTAAATGTGCAGCATTTTATGGCTGTTATCTCTTGCGCGGGCAGGATCGTCCTTTAGATGATCCATTCAATCCCACGTCAATGGAGAACTTATTTGAGGCAGTGGGCGCAACACCGATTCAGTATCGCGGTCGGACTCAATGTTGTGGATGGCCGCTCTCGAGTTATGCAACTGAGCAGTCGTTTCAGATGGCAGGGAAGCATATCAAAGCGGCGATTCAAGCTGGAGCCGATTGTATGGTCACGCCATGTCCGCTGTGCCATTTGAATTTAGACTCGCGACAGCCAGAAGTTGAACAAGTCATTGGAGAGAAATTAGGCTTACCAATTTTGCATTTGCCGCAGTTGGTAGGATTGGCGATCGGGATTTCGCCTTCGGAGTTGGGACTCGATCGCCACATCGTTGCCACAAAATCAGTGCTTGCAAAATTAGGAAAATAGAAAAATACTAAGAAATAGTGCCAGGCTTGACACACTAGGTTACTTTAGTAGGTAAACGCACCGAATTCGTGAGTCTCTATGCAGCTACACTGCACTCGTCCTGGTTGTGCCCGTCCTGTGAATCATTTCGCAGACCTAGACGACCCCAACATCTTAAAATCTGTTCCCCAGAAATTTTGTATGCATTGTGGCATGCCATTGATATTGGTGGGACGGTATTTGCCGACAAAATTATTGGGACAAGGCGGATTTGGCACAGCATTTCTGGCGCGCGATCGCTATACGCCAGGCATGAGATCGTGTGTGGTCAAGCAGTTTCAACCTTCTGGCAATCTCAAGCCTGCTCAGCTCAAAGTTGCTCAAGATCTGTTTGAACGAGAAGCCGAAGTGCTCGAGCAACTCGGACGAGAACATCCGCAGATTCCCGATTTGTTCGCGTTTTTTGAAGTCACTGATCCGAATTCTCCGAAAAACGCCAAATTCTTTTACTTAGTTCAGGAATATATTGAAGGGCAAACCTTAGAAGCAGAGCTAGTTCAAAACGGAAGATTTTCTGAGTCAGACATGCGCAACGCTCTAGAGCAAACCCTGAAGATTTTAGAGTTTGTGCATGAGAATGGCTCAATTCATCGGGATATTAAGCCTTCCAATATCATGCGTCATCAGAATGGGCGCTTCTACTTGCTCGATTTCGGAGCAGTCAAATTTGTCACAAAGGCGGTTGGAAATATTCAAAGTTCAACCGGGATTTACTCCGCAGGATTTGCTCCGCCCGAACAGATTTCAGGCAGCCAGGTTTTTCCTGCAAGTGACTTGTACGCTCTAGCAGCCACTTGTGTGATGTTACTCACTGGAAAATCGCCGCAAGATTTATTTGATAGCTATAACAACCAGTGGAATTGGCGAAAGCAGGCTCAAGTCAGTTCGCAATTTGCAGACATCCTCGATCGTATGCTGCGTCATGCTCCAGCAGAGCGCTTTCAATCTGCAACTGAAGTGCTCGCCGCCCTCGCTCCAAAACCCACTCCCCCACCTCCCACTCCCCCACTCCCCACTCCGACTCCTCAGCGATCGCCGATTATTTCCCGCTTCTCAACCCTAGAATGGATCGGCGGATCAATCTTCACTGGATTTGAAGCAGGCATTTTAGCGATCTCAATGGTGAGCCTGCTCGGAACAACCCTCATCAGTGCGACCTTCTGGCTGATGTTGGTTGGAATTCTGCTCTTGGCACAGTACTGGCGATTCATTGAAAAGATTGATCTCGTGATTTTGGCAGGCGTTTCACTGTTGACGGTTGGATTTGTCAGGCAGCTAAATGGGGCAGGTGAATTTGTCCGGGCAGGTCATCCGGCACTGAATGTTTTAATTTTTGCAGGCTTAACGGCGTTGGTTGCACTCGCGATCGGACTTGTATTTCGTTTAATCTTCAACCTAGTTTCTCGACTCTTATGACTCAGAAAAACGAAGCCCCTGCTTTACTTTTTTCGTTGTTGATTACAGGTAGCTTGATTGCTGCTGGCGTTTGGTGGCTAGCTGAGAAATCAGGCATTCCGGTTGGTAATTTTGAGCCGAAGCCTTCTGCGACTCCTTTGCCCAATTCAAAGCCCTCAGCCGATTGGACAGAGGTACAGAATGTCCCACCTGGAATTTTTAATTATGGTGGCAGTACGTCTTGGGCACCGATTCGTTTGAGTGTGGATGCAGCACTGCAAGCTGCTCGTCCCGAATTTCGACTGCGTTATGTCAATCCAGTTGGCAGCGCGCCTAGCTCAGCAGTCGGCATTCAGATGTTGTTGAATGGTCAAGTTCAGTTTGCTCAATCTTCACGACCTATCACGCCACAAGAGCAGCAAGACGCACAGCAAAAAGGCTTGAGTTTGAAAGAAATTCCCATCGCGATCGATGGCATTGCGATCGCAGTTCACCCCTCTCAATCTGCGCCGGGATTAACCCTCGATCAACTCCGCGAGATTTACTTAGGGCGGATTACCAATTGGCAACAAGTCGGCGGGCAGGATTTAGCGATCGTCGTTTTTTCACGTCGGGATCTCGATGGCAATATCTTCTCTGAGCAAGTACTCAAAGGACAGCCTTTACCTGCAACGACTCAGATTGTTGGCACCACAACAGAGGGATTACAAAAAGTAGGCTCAACTCCTGGGGGAATCTACTTTGCTTCAGCGCCTGAAGTTGTGCCGCAGTGTACTGTGAAAACAATGCCGTTGGGAACGACGAATCAGTTTGTTGCAGCTTACGAAGGATCGCTTGCAACTTGTCCAACTCGGAATCGATTAAATACAAAAGCCTTTCAGGATGGCACTTATCCGCTGACCCGCAATCTTTCGGTAATTGTGAAACAAAACAATAGCAGAGAACAACAAGCAGGTGAAGCATATGCGAATCTGCTTTTGAGTACTCCAGCACAGGAGGCGATCGCGAAAGCAGGATTTGTGCGCGTGCGTTAATTTCCTCGTGGCTCTGTTGCAATAATATGCACATCAATGTTGCGCAAGGATTTTAGCAATCGCTGAGTCAGAGAGCCGCGAATCAAAGTGCTCCAGTACGATCGACGACTTTCCCCAATCACAATTTGCGTAATTCGGTACTCTTGAGCAACTTGTGCGATCGCTTTTGCTCGATCGGGTTCTGTCACGCGAATAAATTGCCCCCCAAATTCCTGACAGATCTGCTCACAAGTCTCAATATGTAAGGTTTCTGCTTTCGTTAAAAATCGATCCGGCGCGTTGACAAACAGGCAGTAAAGTAGCCCGTGCATATATCCTGAAATTCTAGCTCCGCGCCGAAGTAACTGAATCGAATTGGGATAAGTCGAAATGCAGACTAAGATGCGCTCATGAATGTTACAGAAGGAAGCATTCTCACTTTCAATTTCCTTCTCTTCAACATTATCTGCAATCTCTCGCAGCGCTAGCTCTCTAAGTGCAATCAAATTCCGACGCTGAAAAAAGTTTTGCAAAGCTTGATCAATCTTCTCAGGCGCATAGATTTTGCCATCTTTGAGCCGCTCCTCCAACGTTTCAGGAGTCACATCAACTACGACAATCTCATCGGCTTGTTCTAAAACGCGATCGGGGATTCTCTCTCGGACAACAACGCCAGTAATTCGAGCTACCAGATCATTCAAGCTTTCTAGATGCTGAATGTTGACGGTCGAGAACACATCAATTCCCGCTGCCAAAATTTCTTCGACATCTTGATATCGCTTCTCGTACTTTGAACCTGGCACATTCGTATGCGCTAGCTCATCAATCAACGCAAGCTGAGGCTGGCGAGCCATCACTGCTGCTGTATCCATTTCAGTGAGGACAACTCCCGAAACCAGCAGTTGTTGGCGGGGGACTTGTTCTAGCCCAATCGCTTTTTGCGCGGTTTCCTCTCGGTTATGCGTTTCGAGTAGCCCGATGACAACATCGACACCTTCTTGTTTCAAGCCGCGCGCTTCTTCAAGCATCTTGACCGTCTTCCCGACACCAGGCGACATGCCGATGAAAATCTTATGCTTGCCCCGACGAGAAAGTGTGTTCATGGAGAGTGACTTCAAAGACTTCAGCAAACGCGATCGCAATTCTTTCTTTTACCTCTTCGACCGTAACGCCTGGAACAAACTGCGCCAAACTTCCGACCGGCTTATCTGCAATCCCACACGGCACAATTCGCTCAAATCCACTCAAATCAGGGCAGACATTCAACGCAAACCCATGCATCGTAATCCAACGACTGACTTTTATCCCAATCGCTGCTAACTTTCGTCCCTCCACCCAAACCCCAGTCAATCCTGGAATCCGAATTCCTTCTAATTCATACATTGCTAGAACTCGGATGATCACTTCTTCCAACTGTCGCAGATACCAATGCAAATCCTTGCGATAGTACTGCAAATTCAAAATCGGATAGCCCACCAGTTGCCCAGGGCAGTGATAGGTTACTTCTCCACCGCGCTCAATTCGATGCAATTCATACTCACCCGGAGCAAACTTGAGAAATCCGATATCCGAACCCTGTCCAAGTGTGTAAACAGACGGGTGTTCTAGCAAAATCAAAATATCATCGAGAGCCGCATTCTCTTTGCGCTCATTCACCAGCGATCGCTGCCATTTCCAGGCAGTTTGATAAGGCACTAACCCTTGAGAGTACAAAAAACACGATCGCATAGAGCTTGGTGAATCCCCGATTAATAAGATTCGCTCAAAATTGCAGAAAGATCAAGCGAGAAACAGGGGAGATCACCGCCCTTTTTGAATCAAGAATTGTCAACAGATGCAAAACATTTTTAACCGAACTGTTTACTGCAATACCAAAGTGCTAGTGTGAAGTTAATCACCCACCATTCCAGGGGAGGAGCAGCTTATATGAAGCTTGTGATTCAGGGAAAGAACATTGAAATCACAGATGCGATTCGAGAGTACGTTCACCAAAAAATTGAAAAAGCGGTGAACCACTACCAGGCATTAACAACCGAAGTCGATGTTCATCTCTCTGTCGCCCGAAACCCTCGCGTTGCAAAACAAATTGCAGAGGTCACGATCTATGCGAACGGAACTGTCGTTCGCGCCGAAGAAGCCAGCGAAAATCTTTACGCCAGTATTGATTTAGTCGCAGATAAAATTAGTCGGAGACTCCGAAAATACAAAGAAAAACGTGCAAATCATCGTCATGAAAAAACGACTGAACTTCTAGAAGGACAGCCTGTGGTAGAAGAGTTGCGGCTCGACCGAGAACCGGAACTGCCTGCCCAAGTGGTTCGGACGAAGTATTTCTCAATGCCACCGATGACCGTTGATCAAGCGATCGAGCAGCTAGAACTTGTCGGACATGACTTCTATATGTTCCGCAATATCGAGACGGGTGAAATCAACGTCGCTTATGAACGGAATCACGGGGGATACGGTGTCATTCAACCGCGCAACGGCAACGGACACACTCACCAAAATGGGAATGGTAAACACGCGACTGAGACTGCCAGCTCGCTAATTTCATAAGACAAGATGGGGTGCTCAACGCGCCCCATTTTTGTTAAGACAATCTGAGATTTCAATCGATTGGATGCAATCAATTTGATAATCCATAGACTGAATAATTTCAGATTCAGAAATTCCCGATTTTCTATCTCAATTCAAGCTTCGATCGCGCTGTAAATTTAATGTCTGATTTTTGCACTCTTCAATGCAGAAATTTAGAGATTACATTTACAGAAATGCGATCGAGGTATGTTCTGCATTTCACTTAATTCAAGAGGTCAGATATGAAAGGTAATTCTATCGGCATCCGAAGTGTGGCGATCGTAGGTCCTTACCTGAGCGGCAAAACCACCTTACTCGAAAGCTTACTTTGGGTCACCAAAGCAGTGTCTCGCAAAGGAACGGTTCAAGACAAAAACACTGTCGGAGACAGCAGCCAAGAAGCCCGCGATCGCCAAATGACCGTTGAAGTCAACGCAGCACACACCGTCTATGAAGACGTGCGGTTTACCTTCCTTGACTGTCCCGGATCGGTAGAATTTGCTCAGGAAACCTTGAACGCCCTGATCGGCGTAGATGCAGTGGTTGTCGTCTGCGAACCTGTCGTCGATCGAGTGATGACTCTATCGCCCTTGTTCAAATTCCTAGACGATTGGGAAATTCCGCACTTCGTATTTTTGAACAAAATGGATCGCGCTGATGTAGATTTCATGGAAGTTCTACACGCGCTCAAAGCTGTTTCAAGCCGTCCACTGATTCCGCATCAATATCCGATTGGCCGGGGCGAATCGATTTTAGGCTTTATCAATCTCGTCAACGAGCAAGCCTACCACTATCATCCGGGCGCACCTGCTGACCCAGTTCCTTTCCCCAATGAACTCAAAGAAGAAGAGCAGCTTGCCCGTATGGAAATGCTGGAAACGCTCGCAAATTGGGATGATCACCTGCTAGAAGAACTTTTAGAAGAAATTGAGCCACCCGAAGAAGAGATTTTGAACGATCTGAAAATGGAACTGGGTGCTGACTTGATTGTGCCTGTGTTCTTTGGATGCGCCGATCGCGATTATGGTGTGCGTCCTTTACTCGAAGCATTACTACAAGAAACATCAGAGCCAACTGCGATCGCAGAACGCCGCAACATCAAATCTGATGCAGAAATCGCTCAAGTGCTCAAAACTTACAACACTCAACAAGGAGGCAAGCTCTCTCTGATTCGCGTTTGGCAAGGCACCATCACAGACGGCATGACCTTAAATGGAGTACGCATCGGTGGAATGTATCGCCTGATGGGGCAACAACAGCAAAGTATCAATGAAGCTCATGCAGGTGAGATTGTTGCGCTTGCCAGAATGGAAGGAATTAAAACAGGTGATACCCTCTCTCCTGTAGAAGTTCCAGCCCTACGTCAGCCTGAGCAGATCAAACCCGTCTTTGCTATGGCAATTCAAGCTGAGAAACGCAATGATGAGGTGAAGCTAACAGGAACACTCGCAAAACTCTTGGAAGAAGATGCTGGACTCTGTTGGGAGCAGCATGGTGATACCCATGAAATCATTCTGTGGGGACAGGGTGAAATTCACTTGCAAATCGCACTCGATCGCTTACGCCGCAAGTACAATCTCCCGATGGTGACGCATCTGCCCCAAGTTCCCTACAAAGAAACCGTTCGCAAATCTACAAACTCTCATGGTCGCTACAAGCACCAAACAGGCGGACATGGACAATTTGGAGATGTCTATCTCGACATTCAGCCTGTCGCACGCGGGGATGGCTTCCGGTTTGGTGAAAAAATTGTGGGTGGAGTCGTTCCGAAACAGTACATTCCAGGAGTAGAAATGGGTGTACGGGAGTATCTCACAACGGGACCACTAGGGTTCCCAGTTGTCGATATTGCTGTGACTTTAACGAATGGTTCCTATCACAGTGTTGATAGTTCGGAGCAAGCTTTCAAGCAAGCCGCTCGTATTGCAATGCAGGAAGGCATGGCGAAGTGTGAGCCTGTGTTATTAGAACCGATCGTCAAAGCTGTGATTTCTGTTCCAACGGATTTCACTTCAAAGGTGCTACGGCTGTCGAGTGGTCGTCGCGGTCAAGTACTAGGCTACGACGCGAAAGAGGGTTGGACAGGTTGGGATGATGTCGTTGTGCTCCTGCCCCAAGCAGAAATGCATGACTTAATTGTAGAACTGCGATCGCAAACGATGGGAGTCGGATTCTTCCAGTGTGAATTCGATCATCTGCAAGAAGTCCCCGATAAGCTAGCCGAAAGAGTTCTCGTCACGACTGGGCACAGCAACGGTAAACGTTAGTTTTTGATCTATCTCTCTAAGGATCAGCGTCTCCGGAGTCGAGCAATTTCGACTCCGGTTTCTTGTTGAAGGAACTTGCTCAATGACGACGATCGACCAATTGAATTCCTCTACTTAATCTATTTTGGTTCAAATGTACTATAATAGAGCGAGGGATGATCGGCAATCACTGACCATCCCTCGCTCTCGATTTGGGCACTCTGGCTACATGATGAACCTAGTAGAGGGGCTGTAAATGATCGAAACTAAGTACGATTTTGAACAGGCAATTCTTCCGACTGGTACCCCCCTTCAAACCAATTTATTGCTACGATTTCGAGCTGATCTTCCTGAATCTCCGCGCCGCGATTTGAACTTATCTCTCGTCATCGATCGCTCTGGATCAATGGCAGGCGCGCCGCTACATCATGCTTTGAAAGCTGCTGAATCTGTTGTCGATCAACTCGAAGCAACCGATACGCTTTCAGTCGTGGTTTACGATGATGTCGTAGATGTTCCGGTTGCTCCTCAAGAGGTGAGTGACAAATCTGCACTCAAATCTGCGATTCGTCGAGTTCAAGCAGGTGGGCTTACGAATCTTTCGGGTGGCTGGCTCAAAGGATGCGAGTTTGTCAAAGCGCATCTTGATCCACAAAAGGTCAACCGGGTGCTGCTCCTGACGGATGGTCATGCAAACATGGGGATTCAAGATCCGCGAGTCCTAACTACAACTTCAGGACAAAAAGCAGAAGAAGGCATTGCGACCACGACCTTAGGGTTTGCTCAAGGCTTTAATGAAGATATGCTGATTGGCATGGCAAGAGCCTCGAAAGGGAACTTCTACTTCATTCAGAGCATTGATGAAGCGAGCGAAGTGTTTAGCATCGAACTCGATAGCTTACGGGCAGTCGTGGGACAAAATCTCTCAGTGACGATCGAGCTTGCTCCCGGTGTTGAACTACTCGATACATTGAGCCTAGCTGAGGTGACACAAACTGCTCAAGGCGCAACTGTTATTGGCTTAGGCGATTTATATGAGCGCGAAGACAAGTTACTAGGCTTGAGCTTGTCACTTCCCTCTGCATCAGTTGGCGATTTGCCGATTATGAAAGTGCATTACAGCGCAGATGTGATTCAAGACGGAGCAATTCAATCCGTTGCAGGAACATCTGAGATTGTGGCAAAGATTGGCACGATCGAGGAATCTGCCAGCGCTGCATCTAGTCATATCCTTCTAGAACTCAGCCAACTGACGATCGCGAAAACAAAGGAAACTGCGCTGAATCTAGCAGAACAGGGCAAGCATCAAGAAGCAGAATTTGCTCTGCGATCGCTGATTCAAAATCTTCGCAGTAAAGGCTTAGACGAAACCTTTGAAATTGCAGAAGAGATCGAGCAGCTTGATTACTTTGCAAATCGGATTGCACAAGGAGCACTCGGAAATGCAGGACGCAAAGAACTAAGAGATCAAAGTTTCCAAAGCTTGACTCGCAATCGGAGCGATCTAGCAGGTCGGGGTGTGACGGCTGGCGAAGAAATTGCAGCCATGGCAACGGTGCAAGAAGTTGGCTCTGGAATTGAATTAATCTGCGTGCGAGAAGGCGGAAAACTGCGAGTCAAGGTCGTTTCCGATGGCTATGATTCGACCAAGAATGTACAGTTTCCACGTGCGATTCGAGCAGAAGGAGCGCGTTATGTCGTGGAAGGAATTGAGCTTTCCGCAGACCAATCTTTCTACCGAGTGCAAGGTCAGATCCAGCGATTTGTGAAGCCAGGGGAAGTAGATGTATTTGCAAGTTTTGGTCGATCGCGATCGAGAACTGCATCCACCGCATCAAAAGCACCCGCAACAGCCGCAGCTTTGCCAACCACAGATACGGTTGGAGATGGCATCTTGGTGCAATGCGTGAAAGACGGCAGCAAGTTGAGAGCGCGAGTCGTTGCAGACGGGTACGAACCGGACTGGAACATGCGCTTTCCGCGATCGATTCGCGAAGAAGGAATGCTCTATGTCGTCGAAGCGGTGAAAACGGCTCCTGATGGTAAGTCTTACATTGCTTGCGGCGAGATCAAGCGGTTCGTCCAAGCTGCAATCGCAAGTTAACCCTATCTAAGCTTCGATCACAGGCTGATAGTCGTCTGGATTGTCAAATCCAGCTATCCAGGCGGCTGCCTGATGACAGGTTCTTAGATAAGGCGGAACTCGCAAAATATGCAGATGTCCCGTTGAAGGACAAGTCACTTTTAGAAGCATCAGCGGCTCGTCATCTTCAAAAGCAATACAAATCAGTTGACGTTCTCCACCCGCATCGGTATCACGATCGCGCACGACACCCCCCACCTGCTGCAAAAAGGTGTCATATCCCAATCGCTCAATCAGCACCCGCCGCAGTTCAACATTTTCGACATTGAGAATATCTTGTCCCGTATGGGTTTCAAACGCGATCGCATCGCTGACCCGCACGCCCCGCCAGCGCAACACAAATCCATGCCCTTTCGGAAGGTGCATAATTCCGCTGTCTGCAATTTCAATCCAGTGCGTCACATGCAACCCTTTCGGCAGGAACGTGAGATTCGGACAATCACTAATATCCAAGCTTTCACACGTGAGATTTTCGGGCAGCGTATAAAGGGCTGACGCGCGACTTAGATTCAAATGACCCAAAACGCGCATCCCGTCCCAAGCGCGACGTTCAAGAATCAACTTCCGAGCACGATCGCCCGAAATCGGTTCATGAGTTTCAGGAAGAGGACGAATCGACTTTTTGGGAATTCGCCCATTTGCCATTAAGCTCCGCATTAATCAGACACCTCAACATAGTGACCAGGACGATATTCGCGCTGTTTCCAAACTCGATACAATCCCTGCGGAAGCTCGATCGCATGATGTTCCTCGTGAACTAAGGTGGCACTGAATGCTTTAACTTCTAAAAATAGATTCTCACCTTGCTCCCAAAGTTGCACCGCTTGAGCTTGCTGAATTCGATGCCGATGTCCTGTTACTTCACCTTCGGCTAAGGTTACACTCTCGCGTTTTCTCACGTTATTGGGAAGACGATCAATTTGTCTCAGTAAAACATCACCATGTCGGTAAAGCGTACCTGCAATCGGACTTCGCATCAGCGTACTCCTGAAAGTCTAAATTAGTACAATTTTACCAATTGAATACTCTGAAGGTCAATATTTATAGAGAGTCCTCAATCTTGATTTAAGACAGGCGATCGCACTTTGAGTGTCATAACCAAGCGAATCGATGCTACTATTGCCAAGAATTGTTTCGCAAATTGTTCATATTCATGAACAATTGTCATTTGATCGCGATCGGAAACTTAATTCGTTTCGCCTCGGTCAAACTGAACAGGATGATTGAGCCGAATCACAACTCCGATCTGATGCAACGAGCCTGCGATGAAAATCCGCCGTTTGCAGATGATCGATAGGGACAGTAAACGCCTCGGATTTCAGTCGATGTATCGTTTTTGAAGCCAGGAGCAATCATGAAGTCATTGGTTCGTTGGAGTACAACCGCTGCGTTAGTTGGCGGAACCTTGATGGGGACGCTAGTCGGCGGGCTGCAGGCACTTGCCCTAACACCAGAACAAATTAGTCAAAAGTTACGGGCTGTTCCAGTTTTCACGATCGCCAATAACCAAGGTGCGCCACTCGTCGCCCAGCCTCCCAACGGTCAAAAGGGAAATCCGGTTGCAGGGGTATTTATTAGCCAGAAAGATGCAGCAGCATTTTTAGAGAATTTGAAAGCAAAGAATCCAGCCCTGGCAAAGGATGTCAGAGTCGTTCCGGTCTCGCTCGCTGAAGTCTATCAACTCAACCAGGGAGCACAAGGCAAGCCTGATAAGTTAGATTTCGCGTATGTTCCTACGAAGCAGCAGGTTGATTCTGCTGTCGCGATTCTGAAGCAAGGGGGTCAGCAAGTCAGCCAGTTTAATGGCACACCGCTATTCGTCGCACGAGCTGGAAAAGAAAAGGGATTTTTGACGATTCAAGAAGGGAACCAGTCTGTGATCCCAATGTTCTTTAACAAAGAAGATTTACAGCCGTTGGTCGATCGCTTTAAGCAACAAAAGCCTGATTTAGCAGCCACAGTGGATATTCAGGTCTTCCCGCTTGAAGGCGTAATGGAAGCGATGAAAAAGGAAAAAGACCCGCAACTCGATAAGATTGTGCTGATTCCGCCGAGAGAGACGATCGAGTTTGTGCGATCGCAGCAACCGCAGGGTCAACCGCAAAGACCGCAGCAAGGTCAACCGCAAAGACCGCAGCAAGGTCAACCGCAAAGACCCGCTCCACAACCGCAAAGACGTTAATTTGAATGGGATTTTCAGTTCCCGGTGTCCAACTTTGGCAGTGGCGATCGCGCGCAAAAAATAGCGCGATCGCCCACGGTCTTCCCCCGAACGAAGTCGATTGGCTCTTGCAAGAATTAGCAGGAGTGAGTCGGCTTTTCCTGCGTTTGCAGCCAGAATCCGAGCTTGAGTTGAAGGTGTCTTTACAAGAACTCGATCGACTTTGGCAGCGCAGAGTGCAGGAATTCGTTCCCGTTCAGTATTTAGCGGGCGTTACGCCTTGGCGTGAATTTGAATTGCACGTCGCTCCGGGAGTCTTGATCCCGCGACCTGAAACGGAATTGCTGATTGATTTGGCACTCGCGCAAGATTTAACCCTCAAATCGGGGCATTGGGTAGATTTAGGAACCGGAAGCGGGGCAATCGCGATCGGACTCGCTTTTGCCCTACCGAATGCGACCATTCATGCCGTTGATCGCAGTGCAGAAGCTTTAGCGATCGCATCACTCAATGCAAAAACCTTGAATGCACCTGTTCAGTTCTATCAGGGCAATTGGTTTGACGCGATCCCTCATTTGAAAGGTCAACTCAGCGGAGTGGTGTCTAATCCGCCTTATATTCCGACTGAGAGTGTTGCTGAATTGCAGCCTGAAGTGAGATTACACGAACCGCATCTGGCTTTAGATGGCGGAGCAGATGGGTTAGAGAGTATTCGAGAATTGGTGAATCGTGCCCCGGACTATCTAATTTCGGGAGGCGTTTGGATGGTTGAGATGATGATGGGACAAGGAAACGCGATCGCACAACTGCTTTCGGCACAGGGAAGTTACGATCGCATTGAGATTCACAAAGATCTCGCTGGAATTGAACGATTTGTAACCGCTTACCGACTATGATGCGACCGACTCCAATACCACCCGAACCTGGACAGGAATCTGTCTGGGATTATCCGCGCCCACCGAGATTAGAGCCTGTTGAGAAACAGATTCAGATTATTTTTAATGGCGTGACGATCGTCGATACGCATCACGCGATGCGAGTGTTAGAGACAAGCCATCCTCCGACTTACTACATTCCACCAGAAGACATTCAGCAACAGTACTTGCTGCCCTCAGCTCGCACCACATTCTGCGAATGGAAAGGGGCAGGCAGTTATTACAGTGTCAAAGTGGGAGAAAAAAGCGCGATCGATGTCGCTTGGTACTACAGCAATCCGACTCCAAACTTTGCAGCGATTCAGAACTATGTCGCGTTCTATGCAGCTCCGATGGATGGATGCTATGTGAATGGAGAAAAGGTGATTCCGCAGCCAGGACAGTTTTATGGAGGCTGGATTACAAAAGATATCGTAGGCCCATTTAAGGGTGAGATGGGATCTTGGGGGTGGTAGCTAAGAAACTGAAACCTTGAAGTGTTTCCAAAGCCTTCAATTTCTTCGCGTAAAATAGAGCCTAGACCGAGGACGATCTAGGCTCCGTTTTTTATAACCCAACCTAATTAAGCTAGTCGGGAAGTCTCGTAAGAGTTCAATACCTTTATTACTTTCAATCTTACGCAAAGCATTTCCAAACTGGTGGGAAAGCACACAGTTCTTTAGATTTTGACACTTAGTTTAACAATACGGCTGGGATCATACGACCGATCCTGCGAAACTACAGTTTTGGCAAAGACAGAACTAAACGCTGATTTTGCCCAAATTGGTCGATGAGATCGCGTCGCATCGCTAAAAATAACGCAACAATAAAAGTATCCTTAACTCCAAGTGTTCATGAGCAGCAACGAATTAAACAGCACCGAATTTGCCCGGTATCTTGAGCAAACTGGAAATGTGACAAAACCCTGGTTGCTCGCCCAGCTTAGACTCATGAAGCTGAAAGAACAACGATCGCAGCTATCCTTAGAAGAATATGAACAGCGAGTGACCGATATTCATCAGGATGTGATGAATTTGGGCGAATGGTGGGTTGGAATCGAAGATGAGGTGTTCTAATGCGACGGCGTAAGCAAGCGACGGTGGAAATTAATCTCAATGATCCGCAGTACTATCTGAATCGAGAGTTGAGTTGGATTGAGTTTAATAGCCGAGTTCTTCATGAAGCATTTGATCCACGCACGCCTTTACTTGAGCGCTTAAAGTTTTTAGCGATTTTTAGCTCGAACTTAGATGAGTATTTCATGGTACGCATCGGAGCACTCAAAGAGCAAATTGAAGCTCAGGTAAGAAAGCTGAGTCCAGATGGTCGCACGCCTCAAGAACAGTTAAATTTAATCAACGATCGCTTACGTCCCCTCGTTGCAAAACAGCATCGTCATTTTGAAGAAGCGCTGCGCCCGCAGCTTTCAGCACAAGGCGTTTATCTGCTGGACTATATCGATCTTAACCAAGAACAACGAGCATACTTACATCAATACTTTGAGGAAAAAGTTTTTCCAGTTCTGACTCCGTTAGCGATCGACCCTGGACATCCTTTTCCTTACATTTCCAATCTCAGTCTCAACTTAGCGGTTGTGATCAAAGACCCGGTAGACGACGAGGAACTGTATGCACGGGTAAAAGTTCCGAAAGTTTTGCCACGATTTATTCCTTTGCCGATCGAGACGCAAGATCTGCCAACGTCGATCGCAAAAAGTCGGGCAACCGTCTGGGCAGGTGTGCCGCTCGAGCAAGTCATTGCTCACAATCTAGAGGCATTATTTCCTGGCATGAACATTCAGGAATATCATCCCTTCCGAATCACGCGCAATGCCGATTTAGAAGTCGAAGAAGATGAAGCCGATGATTTGATGTCCGCGATCGAAGAAGAATTGAGAAAGCGGCGATTCGGTGGTTCTGCCGTGCGCCTTGAAGTCAATCCATCGATGCCCGAACAATTGAGATCGATGCTGATCGAAGAGATGGAGATTTCTTCAGAAGATGTTTATGAAATCGAGGGTCTACTCTGTCTGCGCGATCTGTTTATGTTTGGAGGATTACCGCTTCCAGAGCTAAAAGATCCTCCCTGGAGTCCGATTACACATCCGAAGCTCAAAAGAGTTAATGAAGTCCCTGTGCAAGAAGCTTTAACGCATGATGAGAACTTCTTTTCAGTCATGCGAAAGCAGGATTTGCTGGTACATCACCCGTATCATTCCTTTTCTCGCAGTGTGCAGCGATTTATTGAAGAAGCAGCCCACGATCCGAATGTGCTGGCAATCAAGATGACCCTATATCGAACTTCAGGGGATTCTCCGATCGTTCAAGCATTAATTGCAGCCGCAGAGAATGGCGTTCAAGTTGCCGCTTTAGTTGAACTCAAAGCTCGATTTGACGAAGAAAATAACATCAATTGGGCGAAAAAGTTAGAAAGCGCCGGGGTTCACGTTGTTTATGGGTTAGTCGGGCTAAAAACTCATACGAAGCTTGTCTTAGTCGTTCGACGTGAAGAAGACCGAATTAAAAGATATGTGCATATTGGCACAGGTAACTATAATCCGAAGACAGCTCGCCTTTATACCGATTTAGGGGTTTTTAGTTGTCGAGAGGAGCTAGGCGCTGATTTAACGGATCTCTTTAACTATTTGACGGGGTATTCGCGGCAGCAGTCTTATCGCAGATTGTTAGTTGCTCCTGTGAATTTGCGCGATCGTATGTTGGCATATATCGAGCGTGAAATTGAGCATCAACAGAACGGCGGTCAAGGTCGAATTGTTGCCAAGATGAATGCTTTGGTTGATCCGCGCTTGATTATGGCATTGTATGAGGCTTCGCAAGCGGGGGTTCAAATTGATTTGATTGTGCGGGGAATTTGCTGTCTGCGCCCCGGATTGCCCGAGATTAGTGAGAATATCCGCGTCATCAGCATTGTGGGACGCTTTCTCGAACATGCGCGCATTTTCTATTTCAACAACAATGGTGAGCCAGAGGTCTTTATTGGCAGTGCCGACTGGATGCCGAGAAATCTCGATCGCCGAGTTGAAGCGGTTGTCCCTGTCGAAGAACCGAGTCTGGCTCAAGATTTGCAAGAAATTTTAGGCATTATGCTGGCAGATAACCGTCACGCCTGGGATTTGCAGTCGGATGGTAAATATGTCCAGCGCAAACCCCAAGCGGATCAAGCTGAGCAGAGTTCGCAGCAAATTTTTATGGACATGGCGCAAAAGCAAAGTTAATTGCTTCGAGATCTTCAAATGTCAGACTCGCTCGGCAAGAGCAGCGAATGTAGAACCAGATTTCGTAGCTAGCTAATTTGCGATCGAACTCTTGCCAGAGTCGCAACTCTTCCAGACTTTCTAAGCGTTGGATCTTTCTCTTTAGAACAATGTGTGAGGTAAATTCGGATCATTTTGTTTCAGATCCAATCGATCTGGCTGAGAAGATCCAAATTGTAGAATCAGCTGCCAAGCATTTCGGTACATGGCACTCTTTGGCTTACGCTGGCGTTTCTCAGCTTCTACAAAATGAATTTCACTGCCGTAGCTGATGAAGATATCAACCGGA
Source organism: Leptolyngbya sp. UWPOB_LEPTO1 (assembly GCF_017302695.1). Lineage (NCBI taxonomy): Bacteria > Bacillati > Cyanobacteriota > Cyanophyceae > Leptolyngbyales > Leptolyngbyaceae > Leptolyngbya > Leptolyngbya sp. UWPOB_LEPTO1. The sequence goes on from NZ_JAFLCJ010000009.1 coordinate 86,931, forward strand.
AAAACATAGAACACATCAAGATCTGCAAGGTAAGCAAGAGCAAAATCGAAGTCAGTTGGCTGATAGACATCCCGAAGCATAACGCGGCGATTTGTTTTAGTCCGACGATTATCAACGACATAATTACCAGAGGGTTCATCCAACCAAGCAGATTTCACCTGAATCTTGATTAACCTTCCCGACACATCAAAGACCAAATCATAAGGAAGTCGATCGCCAACAGGTTGCAGCACACCCCACCCCTGTTTCAGCGCGTAGAGGATCGCAGCTTGCTCAGCAATATCGCCCGTTAGCTTAGTATCCATGATTCTAAATCTGTTTAAACGACTAGAGCGGTAGACTCTTTTGAATCTACCGCTCTAGATTTGGTGGCGGGGCATGGATTTGAACCATGGACCTTCGGGTTATGCTTACCACTACAACTTTCGTTGCCTGAACTCTGTTCAGTTTGTGGTCTGGACTGTCCCTTCACCCTCAGCTTTCCTGTTAGGGTGCTTGCCTAACCAGTCTCTACACCTTCCTCTTTCGAGGCTTGGTTCGGGATTACCGCGCTATTGGCTTCCCCGACTTAGACAAGTAAACACACATCAGTTTCTTGATATGCCGCCCATCTAGAAAATCAGCTTAAAAGCGTATAACTGATCTTCGATCCGAGCCCGACGAGCTACCAGACTGCTCTACCCCGCGTCGCTGTGTGCTTTCGCTTGGCAACTCAACCAGTATAACCATAAGTCCCCAAAAGTTGCAATACCCAATTTAAAGCGAGAAGATAGAGAGGTTCTTATTCGAGCCGAAATCATGGCAACTTGGCGGTGCGTAAAATATTGTGGAGCTTGCTGCAACCTCGATCCGAGCGATCGACCAGAGTTAGAAACCTATCTCAATCCCGAACAACTCCATCTGTATCTCAGCATGGTCGGTGAAGACGGCTGGTGTGTGAATTTCAACCAAACGACTCGCGAATGCGAAATTTATGACACTCGACCGAGCTTTTGCCGCGTCACGCCGGAAACCTTTCAGGAGATGTTTGGCATTGAGCCAGAAGAATTAAACGAGTTCGCGATCGACTGCTGTCGCGAACAGATCGAAGCCGTTTATGGCGATCGCAGTTTGGAGTCGTTGAAATTTGAGCGAGAAATTGGACTCTAGCAAAAGAAAGCATTTGCGGGTATAGTGTCAGAATAATGAAAAGAAAATGAAAGTAGTTTCATGCCTTCTCCTGACCTCCCCACCCTTGAAACACAAGAAGTCATCATTCTTGAAAAGACCCAGCCTAGCCTGAAGGCGAATTTTCTGAGCGCCTTCGGTTCCACTTTCATCACGATCTTCTTAGCCGAGTTAGGCGATAAGACCCAACTGGCAACCTTGCTGATGAGCGCTCAATCTCATCATCCTTGGATCGTGTTTGCGGGCGCTGCGACTGCACTCGTGGCAACCAGCTTAGTCGGCGTTCTGGTCGGGCGTTGGCTCTGTCAAAACGTTTCTCCAAAAACCTTGGAAAAAGCAACCGGTGGAATTCTCTTATTAGTTGCAGTGCTGTTAGTTGTCGATGTCATGGGGATGTAAATTATGGACTGGCAATTAATGGGCATTAGTTTTGTCACTGTCTTTTTAGCAGAGCTAGGCGATAAAAGTCAGCTTGCCGCGATCGCGCTCAGCAGCAACAGCAATAACTCTCCCAAAGCAATTTTTCTTGGAACTGTAGCGGCGTTAGTTTTAGCCAGTTTTATTGGTGTGATTCTTGGAGAAGGAACCGCACAGCTTTTGCCGACAAAATGGACAAAAATCATTGCAGCGATCGGATTTTTGATCCTAGCCGTACGACTCCTTTGGTTTAGCAACTGCGAAGAAGAAGCGTAACCCCATTGCAATTCTACAATTTAGAAAAAATTAGAGAAAAAGCCTCCAAATGCTGGAGGCTTTTCAATGGAGTTCACCGCACGAATTGGAATTCACCATTCCAAACTTGTCTAAAATTCACGTTTCAGCAGCCATCCCCCTGCAAGTAGCTTGCACGATTCAAGCATCCAATAGCCGATGTGAAGCTGATCCATTCCCGTTGGAACTTGCGCAGGCGCAAAGAGATTCAGATTCAAGCCGAGCGCACTCATCTGAGGCGACAGCAAATAAGTGCAAGTTATCGCGATCGCAAACAACACTCCAGCTAATACGATCGAAGTTAAAGTCTTCTCAGACTGCTGCTGAACTAAAACACTCGTCAAAACCGAAGCAGCACAAAGCAATTCTAAGCGATTAAATATCCAGAAAATTCCATATCCAGCCGTTGCAAAATCAGGCTGCGACATCATTCCAGCTGCAAATAGACTTGGCAGAACTACCAAATCAAGCAACACACTACTGCTGATCCAAAATGCCAAGGTGAGGATCAAAATCTTTCGCCAATTTACAAAATTGGAACTGACTTTTGAAGCGACAGTCATAACGCAGACCTATGCTCGAATTACTCTAAATTCAGCCTAACAAATCCCACTTTAGACAATGGATTTGAGATAAGAAACTTAGCAAAGAAATTTAGATCAAAAATAGAGGATCTAGCGATAAAAACTAGATCCTCTATTCAGGTAATCGAACATTAAAATATAAATCGAAACTGATCAGAATCCTGCAACTTCCATCTTGAGAGATGCAATATCCTCCTTAATTGATAACAGTACAAACTCAATTGGCTACGTATCTTCTGAAAACAGCAAGATATCCAGTTGCAGGGGCTTTGAGGCGGAGACACAGAACTCAAAGCGGTGGTATGGAGATTGAGGAGAAACATCTCTCTGTGTCTGCATTTAAATTAGCATTTCTCTCCAAAATTGACGAGCGAGTTTAATAGTTAAAAATCGAAGTTAATATAAGTTAATCTTCTCTTAAACTCCGGTTTAAAGTACGATCGTTTAGACTGAAAGTATTGCTCTACATCGCTTTATGAAAAGCCAATTCGCTGCAATTGTCTTCAGTCTTTTGAGCTTGACGCTTCCCGCTCAAGCCGTACAAGTTCGAGGCACAACTTACTTTGTCTCCCCACCTCGGCTAGTCGGTGCATCCACCACTCAGAATCATGTCTATGCTTGGAGCGCAACCTACTACTTTACGTTAGAGATTCCAGACAATTCGGGCGAATCCCTGCAACGAGTGACGATCGCTCAAGACGATGGAGTTGATCGGGTTCGGTTCAATCTCAAGGAAACAGAGGCCTTCGACGGCGATCGGCGATCGCGCACTAAACTTGGACTCGGTGAAGTTACGCTTGACGAGAAAACCAAAGCCGTAACTGTTAACTTCAATCCACCAGTTCCGGCTGGAAAACGAGTGACGATCGCACTTGCACCAGAGCGCAACCCCGCTTACGGAGGAGTCTACCTGTTTGGAGTCACTGCCTTTCCCACAGGCGATCCAGCCTATGGACAATTTCTAGGATTTGGGCGCATCTCAATTTACGACAATCGCTTTGATTCGTTCTTTTTCCGTCCTCGATTTCGGCATTAGCTACAGATCGATCTGTTTCTATCCCACATCAACCCTTGCGCGGCTGCAAACTCTGTATCTTCTATTCCGCAAGCTTTAGTGCCACTTCGGGAACAGGAACATCTTGCACCAAAATCGATTTTGTGACTAGTCATACTGAAACTGTGAGAGTCCCCAGGAGTGAACCCATCATGCAAGCTTCTCTACGCTGGTCAATTTTTCCGACTGCGATCATGGCTGTTTTCGCAATGTCTAATCTCGCTGCAAGTCAACAAGTGGTCTCGATCGCCTCTAATACGTCGCCCATTACTCTCAATGGCATATCCGGAGGTGACAAAAAAGATTCAAGCTGTGCTGGCTTCATTGGCGATCGTCCAAATCACACCGTTCAAGTCACTGCCGATCGTAATCTCAAATTTACACTTCAAGGCAGCGGCGAACCGACACTATTGATCATCGGTACACAAGGACAAAATTTTTGTGTCCAAGCTGATCGTCTTTCTAACGGCAAGGTGGAAATTCCAGGGCGATGGACAAAAGACAATTATTCAGTCTTTGTAGGAGACAGAGGACGGGCGCGAAATCCTTATACATTGTCTATTTCTCCGCAATAGAGCAGACAAATGAGCCGCTCGATACGAACATATCTGCTCTCAAATACGATCATTTCAAATCAACAAGAATGCCGATCCTTCTAACAGGATCGGCATTCTAATTAAGAGTGACTTTTCTTGTGTTCCGCTTCTTGCCCCAATTGATTGACTATCGCAATCAAATCCTGCACTGCCGTCTCTTTATTACAAAACGCATCCACTTTTGCCGTCTGCAGCATCACCTCAGTTTGAGGATCTTCTAACGACGAATACGCCAAAATCTTAATCTGGGGATGCACGCTCTTAATCTGAGTTGAAGCACTCAGCCCATCCATGACAGGCATTTGTAGATCCAGAACGATCACATCGGGGCAATGCCGATCCGCCATTTCCACAGCTTCTCGTCCATTGCTCGCTAAACCTACTAACTCGATTCCCGCTTGACGCTGCATTGCTAACTTCAAGCTAAATCGGGTTAGTTCATGATCATCGACAATTAAAACACGCAACACTTTGCACTCACTAGACAGCATGGGACAACCGACCGATAATTCGAGTGTTACAGGAGAGTGTAGCGAGACGAACACTCTGAAAACCTCTACCGCAAGGATTAATCTAGTCAGCCATTTTGGAGAAGAGCGAGGAGAAGCAAAAAAAATCAGCGATCCTTTTACTAAATCAAGCATTTAGAAGAAGCATCGCTGATAGCAACCGACAGACTTGAAAACTTACATCCAATCTTTCAATAAGGCTTGACGACGAGGGTGACGTAGCTTTCTCATCGCTTTCGCTTGAATTTGGCGCACACGCTCGCGGGATAAATCATAGATCTGACCGATTTCGCTCAGGGTGTAGTGCTGGCCATCCGTTAAACCAAATCGCAACTTAATAATTTCACGCTCACGATCGCTCAAATGATCCAACACGGAGTTGAGGCGATCGACTAATAATTTGTGATCCAGATTATCGTTGGGTGCAACATTATCTGCATCTTCGATCAGTTGCATTAATTCAGTATCTTCATCGCGTCCCACCCAAGCATGAAGCGATAAAGTACGCTGGCTCACGTCTAGAACCTGCTCTAACTTATCTTCCTCCATATCCAGCGCGCCTGCTAACTCTTGCTTGGTCGGCTTGCGACCGAGTTCTTGAGAAAGCATTTGCCGAACTTTACGAACCTGATTGAGCTTTTCAACCATGTGTACGGGTAAGCGCACTGTTCTTGATTGAGACGCAATAGCACGGGTGATCCCTTGACGAATCCACCAGTAGGCATAGGTTGAGAACTTATAACCCCGTTCGTAATCGAACTTTTCAGCAGCCCTCATCAGACCCATCGCCCCTTCTTGAATTAGATCTAAGAAAGGTACGCCCCGATTCAGGTACTTTTTCGCGATCGAAACAACTAAGCGCAAATTTGCCCGGACTAACTTCCGCTTTGCTCGTTCTCCTATGACTCCACCTTTTGAAATTTCTCTAGCGAGTTCAATCTCTTGTGCCTGAGTTAAAAGGGGGTAGCGTGCCATCTCTCTCAGGAACATTCCAACCGAGTCATCTGATAGACCTAAATATTCGCTGGTTTTACCACGCAGCGATTTCGCCAAAGCTTCGGGTGAAAGATCTTCATTTTCGAGAGACTCGAGTTCGGAAAGATCGATATCGCCCTCAGTTACAACTGAGTCAACCGGAAAGGAGTCAGTGGGTAATTTAGTTGCCATTGTCAGGTTACGCTGGGTCTTTAATTTTTTCGGAAAGTCATCTTCAACTGCAACCTACTGTAATCGAAATGTTTGAGTTTGGTTCAGTAAAATAACGCTTTTTTGATTGTTTTTTATGCACTTTATCAAGGCTTAGTTTATGAATTGAAATGAGTCCGTTTTTTCGCTGAATTTCAGTAGCTATACGGAAGAAACAACACGGTGGAAAGGCGGTATAGTAATCGGTTTTTGCTTAAGTAACTGTCCAGAACTTTCACTGAGTTGTACAGTTACACTAACTCATTTTAAGAATTAGATCCGGGGAATTGCAGTGGTTTTTTGAAAAAATTTGAAATTGTGATGTCTCTCCGAAATATTGCGGAGGAATCAAAGAAACCTGGATCGATTCAATTTGAATTTTGAAATTAGTGTCTTTGTAGAGTAACTTAGACTACAAAAAATAGCGCACTAATTTGAAGAGTTAAAGACAAAAGTCGAAGATTGACACTTTTGAATGGGATAACCCAAAAAAACACGCCCTAAAGTACACTCAGGGCGTGTTAATGCAAAGATTGACAGTAGATTAGTCGCGGTTGCTCAATTTCCAAGTTGCGCCAGAAACGAGATTCGTCAGAATGTGCGCCACAATCGGGACTAAGAGATTTCCTGTCCAAACGGCACTCAGACCTAATGCTATGCCGACTAAGGATGCCCATACGACATACGACCATTGTTTAAGATTGCTCATATGCAGGACTCCAAAACAGAGGCTTGATAACAGAACGCCAAGCTCATCTAAGCCAAACTCTGGCAGCATGACCCCTCGAAATAAGAGTTCTTCACTTAACCCGGGAAGTAACCCCAGCCAAAGCAGATCAGGAACGAGCAGGGGTTTGATCACCATCGTGAGATATTGATCCGCACTTCTGCGATACTCTCCCCAAATCCGGTAGACGATCGCACTGGCAATCGAGATGCCAACGCCTAATGCTAGTCCTTCAAGCAAGGCTTGAACTGAGAAGCGAACGGGCAACATTGATAACTGGCTAAAATGAAGCCAAATTTTAGAAACAACTAATAGAACAACCGCGGTTACCCCCATTGCAATGAGAACTTGGGTACGAGTTAGCGGCTGCATTTCCGGCGTATCAGGAATTTGTTGTGCCACAGTAAATTTAAGGTGCTTGATTTAAGGCTCACAGTATAACTCAAGCGCTCGAAAGGAAACTAGAGGCTAAATTCCTGTAAGTTGCGATCCCCGAATCGATTGATCGAACCGTTTGAGAGCAGCGATTTCTGGACTTAACGCTGTCGGGTTGATCCCTGCACGATCGCAGATCAAAATCCCGATCGCTTCTAAATAAGATTTGACGATTGTTGCGCGAATTCCCAAAGCTTCTGCGGAAACATTAAGCTTTGTCTGGTTCTCTTGCACGGCAATAATTCGCGTGCGTGTCTGACTGAGATGCAAGATTGCACTCCCTCCGCAGGCAGAAGCAGGAATCACTAAAGCATTCATCTGATCCACCCAAATTGCATGAGCCTTAGGAAATTCTGTAAATCGTGGCGCACGACTCAACCCGACTAAGACACAAGGTAAGAAAGTATGTCCTAATTCTTCCGCTGCCGATCGCGGAGAGAGATCAGGATCCAGGGGTAACGCAGACAAAGCAGGCGCGTGTGCACAAGGCACATGAAATGTGCGCACAATGAGATGACTGATCACCGCTTCTGCTCCAGATAGCGGATCTACACCTTGCCCATGTCGATAGTTCTGCAATGCTTCACTACCTGTATCGTCAGGAAATCGAGCGACAACTGCGATCGCATCGGCTCCAGCCTGAATGAGTTTCTCAGCTGCTCTCAATAAGCTATCAGGATGCTCGATCGTGCCCCAGGTCGCGCCAGACTTTGCCGTTCTTAGTTCAACATTCAAAGGCTGATCTGTGACCACATAGTCCAAAATATTTAGTCCTAATGTGGCTCTTGCAGCATCCGCAACTTGTAAATGCCTTAGTTTCAGATCAGGTTCGATAGCTTGATCCAAAATCAAGCCAATCCGATTTGAGGTAGTGGGTAACAGTCCCCAATGTCCAGCAGCGAACTGATCTAACCCATAGCCTTCTACATAAAGTGCATTCGGTAGATTCCAGTAGAGTTGTGCGCCGTTGAGAACATTGGGGTGCGTGATCAAACAATCTGCAACTTCCGAGATCGCGCGCGCGACAGGCATTGCATCCCCTGCATATCCGCCGATTGCAGCTCCAATCCCAGTTGGAACAATCAGCCCAACCGTAAATGATGGTTTATTCACGAGTCACGACCGCTTCGATCTCAACTGTATTTGCATCAATTCGAGTAATTGCCCACCGCAGAGGCTCACCGAATTGACGCAGTTTTTGTTCGATAAGTGGATGTAACTCTCGAACGGGAGCTAAAGAAAGTTCGATCGTAATAAAATCCGTGATCATCCTTGCTGTCCGAATTGCTTTTTGTAAACGGTTTCTTCTTTTTCGGTTTCGAGTTTGATATTCGATCGCGGATACGAGACACAAAGCAGCGCATATCCTTGCGCTTGTAAATCGGGGCTTACACCCATCCCGTCTGTTTGATCGACTGTGCCTTCTGTAATCAACGCAGCACAGGTCGTACAAACGCCCGCTGTACAGGATACAGGGAGATTCAAACCTTTATCGTCATTCGCAACACTGAGAATCGTGCGATCGTCGGGCACTTCGATCGTGTAGATCTGACCTTGATGTGAAATTTCGACAGTATAAGTAGCCATAAACAATGATGTCTGGAGGATCATTATTATCCATCACGAGTGGCGATCCTGCCAGCGCAAAAGTTTTTGCTGACCATTCTAAATTTATCCTCAGTTAATAGCCCCTTAACCTCTTCTCAGTCGGAATTTAATAGCCAAGTGAGATGCTGCTGTAAGACCTGAAAAGTGCGTCTTTGTCGATCACGAGGTTTCTACTAGTAGGATCGCTACTCGTGCCATATTTTCAGATATTTCTAAGAGTGATCTATCGTGCTCTCTTCACGTCAAATGATCCAACTGCGGGGGTAAATAATTTTGAGTTGATATTGACGGGTGGATCAGGCAAAAGGAACAGCAATAGTACTGATTTCAGGAAAACGGCAGCAGCAATGCGATCGCATTTTACTCTCGTTAAGACCAGCACTGATTCGGGCATTCTAACCAATGATGAGCTTTGACCCAGAAAGAGATGAACGATCCGATTGCTCCAATCGTGAATCAGTTTGACCAAGATCCGAGTGCAATTCGGATTCAAAAGTTACTAGTTTACGTGTGTCGAAATCATTGGGAGAGTGAGATGTCCCTTTTCGATGCTAGCCAGTGGAGATCACTGATCGAAGAAGTCAGAATCGCGTATCCGACACTCGACCAATTGCGCTCTCGTCTGACTCATCAAATCGGAACGCTGAATAAATCCAAAGAATATGCCGCAATTGGACAAATCATTCTTTCTGTTCTAGAGGGACTTTATGCCGAAGGTGCGGTCACGATGGTTAGCGCGTCACGGCGATCCACGAAATTAGAACAAGATATCAACATTCATCGCATCAAGAAGCTTCTTATCTACACTTGTAAAAAATATTGGGAAGCGAATTCTTACATCATTGAACAAACCGCTCTTCCGGACCTGATTGATACTTTGATCAAACAGTATCCCACCACTGCAGAACTGCGATCGGGGTTGAATAAAATGGTGAAGACTTTGAATAAATCGGTTGAGTATGCATTGATTGCAGAGATCATTATTCGTGAAGTAGAACCCCTGTATGGCAATGATCAACCAGCAGACAATTTAGCGCTGTGTGATCCGATTGACTTATTTGATATTCGGCGTGCGATTCTCAAATCTGCAAACCCTCTACAGACAAAGGTTTTACTGTTTTCATCCGTTTACTATTTGTTCGAGTTTTGTGAGCAAGATTGGTCAAATCTCAAACTTTATAGCTTAGATGGATTACTGCGAACCGTTGTGATTCAATCGGCAACGATCGAGGAACTCCAGCAGCTTTTAAATAGTAAAGCGAGCCAACTGCGAGATCCAGATACTTATCTAGAGATTGTGCCTGTGCTCATCAGATCTCTGAAAAAGGATTACAACGATCTCCGGCAAAAATTGCAACAAGTCTCTAGCGTGAGTAGTCTTGCAGATACAACGATTGCACGATCGACTCGCGCATTTTCCTAGAAGTTGGGAAAACTGAACATCAAGATCTTTGTAGGGCTGCATGACGATGAATGCTCAAGAATTGATGCGACAGTATGATGCCGGAAAACTCAACTTTTCAAGTCAAAATTTAAGCAGAATTAATTTGATAGGGGCGGATTTAATTGGCGCCAATTTGGCTCAGGCAGATCTCAATCATGCAGTTTTAATTCTAGCTTTTCTCAATCGCGCAAATCTGAGCCAGGCAAACTTGTTGCAAGCGAGCCTGAGCGGTGCAAATCTCAGTCAAGCCGATTTACTCAATGCGAATTTACGGGATGCAGATTTACACGGCGCAATTCTCTGTGGAGCCGATTTGCGTGGGGCTGACCTTTCACTCGCGATCGCATTAGATGCAAATTTTAGTGGTGCGGATTTGCGAAATGCAAATTTTAGCGGAGCCGACTTGCGCGGGGCGGATTTACGCGGCGCAAATTTTAGAGAGGAGAAACGCGCTTATGAAGGCGCAACGCTACGCGGAGCCGATTTACGTGGGGCGGATTTACGCGGCGCAAATCTGAGTGGAGCGGATTTAAGTCGCGCCAATCTCGCAGGTGCAAATCTCAGCGAAGCGAGTTTGAGAGAGGCTAACTTGGCGCAAGCGAATTTGAGTGAGGCAATTTTACGCGGTGCTTTTCTGACCGATGCGAACCTGAGCGAGGCAAATCTGACTCAAGCGAGCCTCAGAGACGCAAAGATGAATCGATCGATTCTCAATCAAGCAATCCTCAGCCAAGCGAATCTCTCAGAAGTGACCTTAAACCATGCAAAATTACATAAAGCGAAGCTCGATCGTGCGAATCTGACGCGCGCTCAAATGAATCAAGCAGATCTAAGTCGTGCGGATTTGCAGAATGCAATTTTAATGGATGCCGTTTTAGTCGCCGCTTATTTGGGACGTGCTGATTTGCGTCAGGCAAATCTGACTCGTGCGAATTTTACACGCGCTGAAATGAGTAGTGCTTTAATGACAGGTGCGATCACGGATTCTATGATTCAACCCGATGGTTCAACTGTATCGTAACCTGTCGTTCCAAGAACATAGAAGAACTCATACAAACACTCTCTCGAAACCACCCAATTTTTTAATTGTCTTCTCTATCTAGCACTTGATAACGCTGCTTTAAAGCAGAAAAAGAGGGTACGATCGTACCCTCTCAACGTTGATTGAAGACTTCAAATTTAAAGTTAAACCTGACCACCAGCAGCCTGCAATCTAGCGCGCGCACGCTTCAATGCTTGAGTTGCTTTCAATTGGTCTTCTTTAGATCCACCTTGTTCTGCTTGAGCAAATTTGGTTTGTGCGTCCGCGTAAGCAGTTTGAGCAGCAGTCCGATCGATATCTTCACCACGTTCTGCCCCATTGACTAGAATCGTGACTTCATTCTTCTCGACTTCCGCAAAACCGCCCATCACTGCGATCGGAACCCAATTTTTCTCAGCCCGAACGCGCAGAACGCCCGTTTCTAAAGCCGTCAGCAAGGGAGCGTGACCTGAGAGAATGCCCAGCTGCCCTGTAGTGCTAGGAAGAATCACTTCCTCAGCCGAAGAATCCCAGACGGTTTTGTCTGGTGCAATTACACGAACAGTTAAAGCCATAGTAAAAAATGAAGGTAAAGGGTGAAATGAGAAGCGGTGAAGGATGAGAGTTCACCCTTCACAATTCAGATTTTCCTGGCAATTAGCCCGCCTTCATTTTTTCTGCTTTCGCGATCGCTTCATCGATGTCGCCAACCAAGTAGAATGCTTGCTCTGGCAGATCATCCAATTCACCAGCCAAGATCTTCTTGAAGCCTGCGATGGTTTTCTCCAGGGTTACATACTTACCAGGAGATCCGGTGAAGACTTCTGCCACGAAGAACGGCTGAGACAAGAAGCGCTCAATCTTACGTGCACGAGCAACGGTCAAACGATCGTCTTCCGACAATTCGTCCAAACCAAGAATCGCGATAATATCTTGCAATTCTTTGTAGCGTTGCAGTGTCGATTGAACTGCACGAGCCGTATCGTAGTGGTCGTTTCCAACGATGCTGGGTTGCAACATGGTCGAAGTCGAATCCAATGGATCTACCGCTGGATAAATTCCTTTTGCAGCCAAACCACGGGAAAGAACGGTGGTTCCATCCAAGTGAGCGAAGGTGGTTGCAGGTGCGGGGTCAGTCAAGTCATCCGCAGGTACGTAAACTGCTTGAATCGAAGTGATCGAACCTTCGGTCGTCGAGGTGATCCGCTCTTGCAAGTCCCCTACGTCTGTACCCAAAGTCGGCTGATATCCTACCGCAGACGGCATCCGACCCAAGAGTGCGGATACTTCAGAACCGGCTTGCACAAACCGGAAGATGTTGTCAACGAACAGCAATACGTCTTGCTTGTTCACGTCGCGGAAGTATTCTGCCATCGTCAATCCTGACAGACCGACGCGCATCCGTGCTCCCGGCGGTTCGTTCATTTGACCGTACACCAGAGCGATTTTCGATTCGTTCAGGTTGTCTTTTTTGATTACGCCAGACTCGATCATTTCGTTGTAAAGGTCATTTCCTTCACGAGTCCGCTCACCTACACCTGCGAATACGGATACTCCACCGTGATTCGTTGCGATGTTGTTGATCAGTTCCATCATGATGACGGTTTTGCCGACACCCGCACCACCGAACAGACCAATTTTTCCACCACGACGGTAGGGCGTGAGCAAGTCGATCACCTTAATTCCAGTTTCAAAAACTGACGGCTTCGTTTCGAGTTCGGTCAGTTTGGGAGCGGGGCGGTGAATCGGAGAAGTTTCAGTGTTATTGACCGGACCTTGGTTGTCCACAGGTTCGCCCAATACGTTAAAGATTCGTCCTAAAGTTGCGGTTCCAACGGGGACGCTGATCGGTGCGCCCAAGTCTGCAACTTCCATGCCGCGAACTAAACCATCGGTGGAACTCATTGCCACCGCACGAACTTGGTTATCGCCCAAAAGTTGTTGCACTTCGCAGGTCACTGAAACGTGTTGACCCGATTCGGTTTGACCCGAAATGGAGAGTGCGTTGTAGATTCGGGGCATTTTGCCACCGGGAAATCGAACGTCCAATACGGGACCGATGATTTGTGTGATGTAACCGATGTTTGTTTTCTCTGCGGTGGTGACCATGAAGAACGCCCTACAAGTTGTGGTTCTACTATTTGTGAATAGACCGTGTGAATACACGGGTTGCGCGGATTCGCCAAGAGTTAGCTTATCATTGAAGGGTTACAGATGATTAAGCAATTTTTCCTATTGTGCGATCGTTTGTTGTCTATGACACTGCGAAGAAATTGAAGCGCAAATCTGAGTGAGCAAGGATGGACTCAACTCATGTTTTGAGATTTTTCAAGACGCTGTAGAATTTTGACTAACTCCGAAATAATCGACTGTAGAGCGTTTCATGAGACATGCTGGCGATCGCGAATCCCCATCCACACGTTTCAAGTTCATCATCGCTTAGATCCGCGATCGCACTTTTCCCCATCTCTTCGCCCAACTTCAGCAGCAACTTTTGCCCAGAAGTTTGTCCCAATGGAATTAATTTCACGCCTGCGCTGACGAGATTCGTTGCCCAACTGTGCAGATATGCAAGAAGCGCCGAGGATTCTTCAATTTCCCAGAGTGCCGCGACGAGTCCGAACGCGATAGCGAAATTGCACCCGTCTGGAAAATTTGGAATTGGTTCGGGATAGAGCGCGCGGAATAATCGTAAAAGTGAACCGCCCATTTGTAGACTTTGCGATCGCAGTTCTTCGGTTTCGCGAGCAGCGGTAAACCATTGATTCCACTCCAGAACGCGATCAAACTCTTGATTCAGTGTGGCGCGATACGATCGCAGCATCATGGCTGCTTCGAGCCGAACTGCACCGCAATTTAATTCTTGAATGATCCAATGTTCGAGCGCATCGACATTGTGAATCACACCGCTATGTACTAGAGTTTCTAATCCTTCTGAATAGCTATATGCGCCAACAGGCAAAGCAGGACTTGCCAATTGCAAAAGCTTAGTGAGAGTGTCCATACGCACCGGATTCGGGTTGAAAGGGAACGATTTCAGATTTCACTTGGAGTCCGCGATGTTCTAACAAGTCTTGCAGCACGGGGTCAGGTGAAAGTCTCAAATACGCGCTACTAATTTCTAGCGGAACGTGGCGATTGCCTAAGTGATAGGCAGCTTGGAGCAGATCGAGTGACTGCGAGGTTGTGATGGTTAGAACAGGTTCAGGCTTCGCTTGAATTTTGGCGAATTTTCCCTGATCAGATTCCAGCCAGTCGCCATCTTTGAGCGTTGTGCCTCTGGGAAGATTGAGATACACTTCTTGTCCGTCATCAGATTGGAAGAGAAAGCGAGATCGCGTTCTCTCTTCAGCCGTGAGCGAGAGAATATAATCCGGTGAGGATTGAGGGGGAATGCGTCGGACGAAAGTCGGAGTCACGATAACAAACTGAAAACGAATTGTTCTCAGAGTATCGTGCTGTGATTTGAGAGGGCTAAATTTTTAGAATATCGATCGCTTTGCCATTTGCCTGCATCGATTCAGAAAGTGCGACTAAAGTTTGGACTAACCCCGCACCGAGCCAACCTGAAGAAATTGCTGAAGTTCGATTGTGCTGAACGCAGTCTAAGAAATGATTGCAGACTTGTTGAAGCGGTTCTTGATTTTGGAGGTCAAGAATTTCGCGACTTTGTGCGATCGGTCTAAATTTCTCGTCAAATTTTCCCCACTGTGCAGTTAATTGATCTTGAGCGAGTTCGTCAAAAATCAAACTGCCATTCTCGCCAACAAGACACGATCGCCGCTGTTTGTCTGGATTGAGCCAGCTTAAATGCAGTCTTGCTTCAAAGCCAGAAGGATAAGTCAAAGTCGCCCAAACGGTATCAGCTAACCCTGCTTGTAACCAAGTCGATCCTTTTGCTTCAACTTGGCAAGGCGTTTCACCGAGCCAAAAATTTAGGATGGCAATATCGTGAATCGCTAAATCCCACATTGCATCGACATCAGAGCGAACGGGGCTGAGATGCGATCGCGTTGAATACCCATATCGCAACTGTCCAAGTTTGCCAGATTGGACGAATTCTCGACCCCGCAACACCGCAGGATGAAATAAATAAGTGTGATCGATAACGAGTTGACGCCGTTGTTGCTCAGCTAAACGGCAAAGCTGGACTGATTCTGCAAAACTTAACGTCAGCGGCTTCGCTGCGAGGACGTGCAGATCTTGTTTCAGGGCGGCTGTGATTAGAGAATTGTGAGTCGTGGCGGGAGTAGTAATTGCAACTGCATCTAATCCATTCATTTCTAAAACGTCTTGCCACTGCGTTGTGCAGAAAACGTCTAATTCAAACCGTTTCGCGATCGCTTCTAATTGCTCAAGGCAGGGATCGACGACTGCCACCACTCGCGCTCTGGGATTGTGAAGAAAATTCCGCAGAAGATGCGCTCCCCAACGTCCAACGCCAAGCAGTGCGATCGCTGTTTGCTCTGACATAACCAACCTCTTAAAATCTTGGGCTGGTTAAGTCTCCTGACCGCTCAGCACCAAAAACGCCTCTTGCGCGGCTGCTTGTTCGGCAGCTTTGCGCGATCGCCCCGTTCCTTGTCCCATACAGCGTCCTTGAATCCAGACTTCTGAAACAAAGCGGTTCGGATCATTGTGAGTGTTCCCCATTTCCTGAGTGCGATATTCAGGGAGCGTTTTCTGATGCCCTTGTGTCCAGTTCTGCAAAGCAGCTTTGTAGTTTTGCCGAGCCGGATCAGCGAGAATTTCTTCAGCAAGGGGGTGAAATTGCTCATCGAGCCAAGGATGAATCAAACTGAGGTTATGAGTGCTTAGGTAAAGTGCTGCAAGAACGGCTTCGAGAGAATCGGCAAGCCGAGAATCACGTCCAGCCGGATCAGATTTGGCACTTGATGCGACGAGAAGATAACGATCGAAGCCAAAGGAATCTGCAATTTTGGCAAGAATACGATCGCTCACTAGAACAGATCGAATTGCAGTAAATTCTCCGACTTTCAAATCCGGATAAGTCTTGAGCAGAAATTCGGCAGCTGCTAATTTAACCACTGCATCGCCTACGAATTCAAGCTGTTCGTAGTTTCGTTCGGCTGAGAAGGTAATGTGAATCAGCGCGAGATCCATTAAATTCCAGTCGATCGCGTCGAGCTTTGATAGCCCTAATCGTTGAGCCAGTGCGTGGAGTTCCTGCTGACGGCGCGGGTAGGCAAGAGACATGGGATCAGTAAAAAATCAGGCTGTTCCCATCGTAGGGGTGAAAGGACACTCCGACAAATTTAAGCGGATTTCAAAACGGCATAGGTGCGCTCGATTTCGCTAACGGTTGCGCTTGTCAGTAAGGGCACTTCCGGCGTTTCATGCCGATTCATCGAAATCGTGGTAACTTTTAGCTGATCTGAACCGGGGAGAAATGACATCGTTCCAGTTCTGCTGCCCCGCCAGTGTTGGACTCTAACTTGCTCGATCGTGCCCGGAAAGACACCCGCTAAAAGCGCTAACACTTCGCTGGGTAAGCCAATCACGACTTGCCGCCCAAAAAATTCTTCAAATCCGGCTAATAATTTTTCCGCCCGCATCATCGGGTCAGGATGTTCGACGATTTTCTGAAGCCATCGTCCCCACTGAATTCTTCGTCCATAGGCTCGCCGACGTTCGTCAAAGGTTTGAGTCGGAATT
Organism: Leptolyngbya sp. UWPOB_LEPTO1; assembly: GCF_017302695.1. Taxonomy (NCBI): domain Bacteria; kingdom Bacillati; phylum Cyanobacteriota; class Cyanophyceae; order Leptolyngbyales; family Leptolyngbyaceae; genus Leptolyngbya; species Leptolyngbya sp. UWPOB_LEPTO1. The sequence continues at coordinate 103,648 of NZ_JAFLCJ010000009.1, forward strand.
AATTCAGGAGACCCGATCGCAATCACAGCGCGATAAATCGGTTCGACGCCGCAATTCACTGCTGCACCGGGTCCGGCAAACTCTGCGTGATATTGCTTACAGAGGATTAAACCGCTCTTTTTATGTTCGCTAATTGCGAGCAGGGATTCTGAGGACGGGCATACCTCGGAATGCTTCGGGAGTTCGAGTGTAGAAGCTTGACTTTTCACAGACTTACCCTACGGGGGTGCAAGTGGGCGATTGACTGACGAACGGCTCAGACGCGGACGTTTAGCACATTTATAGTAGACCAGGCAACCCCAACTCATTGCTTAACTTTCATGGACTTTGCTGAATCTACATATTGGTTCCCACTGTTTAAAGTAAGTTCAAGAAGAAAAGCGCGGATCACAATTTCTGAAGGGAGTGATTCTCAGTATCGGGCGCGCGATCGAGGGAAAAGTCCGTGTTTTCCACGAGTTTAGAAGCGGGTCGAGAAGAGTTAGACATAAGCCGGATTCTGTTCTCTTCATATCAAAGATATAGAGAGGGCAGTTATCTATCTGGGATTGAAGTTACCTTCAACCTCAAGCGGTTCACAATCGTCCGCAGACATGTCCGCAAACAATTCGCCGAAACAGGAAAAAACCCAACCTTTGTTTCGTCTGACCTTGCTCCCAACCGGGGTTTACCGAGCCAATACCTCTCGATATTGCTGGTGCGCTCTTACCGCACCTTTGCACCCTTACCAACGGAGTTGGCGGTATCTTTCTGTGGCACTATCCTCACGCTCACGCGCACTGGGCGTTATCCAGCAAGTCTGGGTTTTGGGGAGTCCGGACTTTCCTCAGATTTAGAAAAACTAAATCCGCAACCGCCGCGCTGACTCTTCTCTGTTGTTTAGTCTAGCTGATTGAGGGGGAGTGGAGTGGGGGAGTGGGGAGATGGGGAGTGGGGTAGAAGAATCATGATTTTGGGCTTCGTTATTTTCCCTAGCTCCTACGGCATCTTAGGATTCCAGGGAAGTCCGGCTGTCCAGTCGAGTTTGCGGACGTTGAAGCGGCAGACGAGGCGAATGCGATCGCCGGTTGGAGAGGTGCCGAAACCGATGAAGCGCAAGACGAGATCGAGATCGAACTGGAACGGTTCTTTGCTATTGACGAAGTTTTTGTAGAGTTTTTTCTTGGCTTCAGGTGCTTTTTTATTGGGTTCTGAAAAGTCTAGTAAAGTTTTGCTTGCTTTGATCGTGCTATCTTTGCGAGCCATCATGTCTTCTGCAAAGATGTCCTCGAAGAGGGTTTTTCCAGGAGCAATGACGCTGAAAACTTGACGCTGAAATAGATCAGTCGAGTCGCCAGGAACGGAACGGGTGACCCGACGCGATCGCTTATCGTACTGTTCGGTTAAGACACAGTAGTCCCAATCGACATAGAGCGCCCGATCTTTCGTTTTGTTATTGATTCGGATTTGTAGCTTTTCCAGGTTGTGATATTCATAGCGACTGTTGAACTTAAAGCTAACGCCAACGGCATCAGTTAGATTTTGGTCGGCGAGCTGCTGCTTTAAGTCGTCCTCGTCGAGCCAGACCATCACTTCATCGTTGAATGAATTGACGATTTGGTAGAGGACGTAAGTAACGCACAAAAAATAGACCGTCAGTAAGACAAAATCGAGTTCAGTCATTCTCTTGGAGCAGATACAGCTTTGATTCTGTTCTTATACCATTTTGAGATTGGTTGTGTTCATCGATCAAAAAATCGGCGCAAGTTTCAATTGCGCCGATTTTTTCAAGACAAATTTAGAAGTTAATTTAACGCTCAAAATCTTTTTTGGCGTGTTTCCGATCGTAAACATCTCCACTAAATGGCTGTACTCCTGACTCTGGATACTGATCATCTCTTAAACCGAAGATTCGACCAAATGCGCCGGAGAAATAGTCTACTACGTCTACTACAACTTTTGGAACGCTCATGAAATCACCTCTGAAGTTTCTAGGTCAACCAATTCAATGGGTGAATGATCTCTTACTGAGTCAATTATCAGGATTTCAAGAAAAAATGACTAGCGATCGCATCAATTTGTTAGAAAGAACAGGCTTTTTTCGGTGTTTCTTAAAGCTTTGTATTTTTGTTTTAAATAGCAACATAAATGAAGAGGGAGAACAGGCGCGATCGCGACAATTTCTTTACAAATCGAGAGGCTGATTTTTGTCGAATTCACTATAATGCGCCGCGCATCACACATAAATTCGCTAGAAAAATCAGAAAGAGTCGCTTGACTTTTGGTTAAATTAACTATAATTTAGATGAAGAAGCGCTTTCAACTGCCCCCTAACTCTCACAACCCTTTTGCATCTAAGGAGGATTTGGGTGGAAGACCTTAAACTGACAATTCAACCTGAAGATTACAGTCTGCTCACTGATTTATATCAGTTAACAATGTCAGCTTGTTATGTGGGCGAGGGTTTGGATCAACGACGTGCCAGTTTTGAGCTTTCAGCGCGACGCTTGCCCAAAGGTTTTGGTTACGCGATCGCGATGGGTCTCGCACAAGCGTTAGATTATTTAGAAAGTTTTCGATTTAGCTTAGATCAAATTTCAGCACTGCAAGCCACCGGGATTTTTGACGATGCGCCCGCTGAATTTTGGACGGTGCTAGAAACAGCATGCTTTGAAGGAGATGTGTGGGCGGTTCCAGAAGGGACAGCAATTTTTGCCAATGAGCCATTTTTGAGAGTTGAAGCTCCGCTGTGGCAAGCGCAATTGGTGGAAACTTATTTGCTGAATGTGATTAATTATCAAACTTTGGTCGCAACTCGTGCGGCGCGGCTGCGAGATATTGCAGGCAAAGATGCGACCTTGCTAGAGTTTGGAACTCGGCGCGCGTTTAGTCCACAAGCCTCAGTTTGGGCAGCCCGAGCGGCATTAGCAGGTGGACTTGATGCAACATCAAACGTCTTGGCAGCTTTGAAGTTGGATCGTAAACCTGCTGGAACGATGGCGCATTCGTTGGTGATGGCGCTGGGTGCGATCGAAGGTACTGAATCTCAAGCCTTTCATGCTTTTCATCGCTACTTCCCAGGCGCGCCATTGTTGATTGATACCTATGACACGATCGCTGCTGCTGAAATGCTGTCTAAACAGCTTCAAGCCGGAGAAATTCAGCTTTCGGGTGTGCGGCTTGATTCAGGTGACTTAGTTGATCTCTCGAGAAAAGTACGATCGCTGCTGCCTGGCGTTCCGATTTTTGCCAGTGGCGATTTAGATGAATATCGGATTGCGGAACTGAAAGCTCAGGGTGCGTGTATTGAGGGCTATGGTTTGGGAACGCAACTCGTAACAGGTTCGCCTGTGAATGGCGTTTATAAATTGGTCGAAATTGATGGCATTCCTGTGATGAAGGAAGCGCTTGGAAAGATGACTTATCCAGGACGCAAGCAAATTTTTCGAGGAGAAAACCGCGATCGCTTAGGTTTAATCACAGAAGCTGCAAATGGTGAAATTCCCTTATTACAATTAGTCTTGAAGCAGGGAGAGCGAGTCAATGAGCCTGAGACGATTGCTGAAATTCGCGATCGGGCAACGGTCAATGTTGCGCGATTGCCAAAAGCGGTTCGATGTCTTGAAAACCCGGTATCGATTCCAGTCGAACTATCCCAAGCGTTATTTGAGTTAACTGATCGTACCCGGAGCCGTCACGCATGAGAATCGCGTTATTTGGAACAAGTGCCGATCCGCCTACGACGGGACATTTAGAGATTTTACGCTGGCTCTCGCAGCGATTTGATCACGTTGCAGTTTGGGCTGCCGACAATCCGTTTAAGTCTCAGCAAACTGAGTTGAGATATCGAACCGAGATGCTGAAAGTTTTAGTGGATGAGCTAGCGTGTGCCAACGTGGAAGTGCATCCAGAGTTGAGCCATCCGAGAACTCTGATTACGGTTGAGCGCATTCAGCAACGCTATCCGAATGCAGAATTAACGTTAGTGGTCGGATTTGATGTCGCGAGGCAATTATCGAAATGGTATCGTGCTCAAGAATTGTTGCAGCGCGTTCAAGTGTTGGTGATTCCGCGATCGCGCTATTCATTTACTCAAGAGGATTTGGAGCAGTTGAAGACTTTGGGCGCGAAGACTGAGATTGCCCCGGCAAGTGTTCCAGATGTTTCTTCGACTGCATATCGCGAAGGCTGTGACTTATCTGGGGTGACCGCTTCAATTCAGGCTTATATCGATCGGGAGCAATTGTATCCATGCCACGCACACATCGAAAAACAACCAGTTCATTAATAGGAGAGAAGCTTGCAGATTTCAGGGTGGGAGTCGATAACGCGATTTTCTCAGTCGATACGGCGCAAAATCGATTACTGGTTTTGCTCGTGATGCGTCATGAGGAGCCGTTTTTGGGTCAGTGGAGTTTGCCTGGCACACTGGTTCGTCAAGGAGAATCGCTAGAAGATGCGGCGTATCGCATTCTGTCCGAGAAGATTCGGGCACGTAATCTCTATTTGGAGCAGCTTTATACGTTTGGTGGCCCCGATCGCGATCCGCGTGAGGCGAAAGATAGTTATGACGTGCGGTATCTATCGGTGAGCTATTTTGCGTTAGTTCGATTTGCAGAAGCTGAACTGATTGCAGATGGGGTGAGCGGAATAGCTTGGTATCCTGTGGATCAATTACCTGAACTTGCTTTTGATCACAACAAGATTTTGGAGTATGGTCATCGACGTTTAAGAAACAAATTAGAGTACAGCCCGGTTGCGTTTGATGTATTGCCTGAACTGTTTACGCTGAGTGATTTGTTTCAGCTTTATACGACTGTGTTGGGAGAAAACTTTTCAGATTATTCTAATTTTCGATCGCGCTTACTCAAGCTTGGGTTTCTCTCAGATACTGGGGTAAAAGTTTCCAGAGGAGCGGGGCGACCGGCAAGTCTATATCGCTTTGATGCTGAGGCATTTGCGCCACTAAAAGATAAGCCTTTAGTGTTTATTTGAGTGTTGAAATTATGGGACTTGGGATTGAAGAATTACTAGCCGATAAGCGAGAAGAGATTTTAGCGATCGCGCTAAAACACGGAGCTTACAACATCAGAGTTTTTGGCTCTGTTGCTCGTCATGAAGCAAATAGTAAGAGCGATATTGATTTCTTAGTAGATATGGGTGAAAAACATAGCTCCTGGTTTCCTGTTGGATTAATTCAAGATCTTGAAGATCTACTAGGGCGAGAAGTGGATGTTGCAACTGAGAAAATGCTGCATGAGCGGATTCGCGATCGTGTCTTGAAAGAGGCAATTTTCTTATGATTGACGATGGCTTAAATATGACTTGCATTGCAGAATGTGTTGCCCGAATTGAGGAATATACTACTGCTGGACAAGACGCATTTGCAGCATCAACTTTAATTCAAGATGCCGTCATTCGGAACTTTCAAGTAATTGGCGATGCAACTAAAAACCTTTCTCCAGAACTTAGACAATCTTATCCAGATGTTCCATGGCGAAGAATGGCTGGATTTCGAGATGTACTTGTTCATGACTATCTAAGAGTTGATTTGGCGATTGTTTGGGAAATTATCGAAATTGAATTGCCTAGCCTCAAACCGCAAATTCTAGAAATCTTGCAAACTTTGAATTCCACACCATCATGAAAATTGCGATCGCACAACTCAATCCGACGATCGGAGATATCCAAGGCAACGCTGCCAAAATTCTTGAAGCTGCTAATCGCGCAGCATCCGAGGGAGTTCGTCTCTTACTGACTCCAGAACTTTCACTTTGCGGCTATCCTCCTCGCGATCTACTGTTGCATCCAAGCTTTGTTGAAACAATGGCAAAGCAGCTTGCTGAACTAGCATCAAAGCTTCCTGAAGGTGTAGCAGTTTTAGTCGGAACAGTCGAGCCGAATGCTGGAGCGATTTCTACAGGTGGTAAACCTCTGTTTAACAGTGTGGCCCTGATTAAGAAAAGCAATGTTCTCCAAATCTTTCATAAGCGGTTACTACCAACCTACGATGTCTTTGATGAGGATCGTTACTTTGAACCGGGAAATGAGCCGAATCAGTTCGAGCTAGATGGCGTTCGGATTGGAGTCACAATCTGTGAGGATCTCTGGAATGATGAGGAATTCTGGGGAAAGCGAACTTATAATTTGAACCCAATCGCGGATTTAGCTCAAGCAGGAGTCGATTTTACGATCAATCTTTCTGCATCTCCTTACACGGTTGGAAAGCAAAAGCTTCGAGAAGCAATGTTGAAGCATGGAGCCGTGAGGTTTAATCAACCTTTGATCTATGCGAATCAGGTGGGTGGAAATGATGATCTGATTTTTGATGGAGCGAGTCTTGCGATCGACAGAAAAGGCGAACTGATTGCACGAGCCGTGAGCTTTGAAGAAGATTGGGTTGTGCTTGATTACGACTCAGAAAAGCAAGACTTCGAGAAAAGCTCGATCGCGCCTGCACCAGAGTGTAAAGAAGCTGAACTTTGGTCAGCATTAGTTCTGGGTGTGCGAGATTATGCCCGCAAATGTGGCTTTTCTAAGATTGTGTTGGGCTTGAGTGGTGGGATTGATTCATCTTTGATTGCTGCGATCGCATCTGAAGCAGTGGGCAAAGATAACGTTCTCGGTATTTTAATGCCTTCGCCTTATAGTTCAGATCACTCGATTCAAGATGCTCTAGCACTCGCTGAGAATTTGGGAATTCAGACTCAAACATTTCCAATTGGAACCTTAATGGAATGTTTTGACCACACGCTCGATCCCTTGTTTGCTGGAACGCCCTTTGGACTGGCAGAAGAGAACTTACAGTCTCGAATTCGTGGCACGTTGCTGATGGCAGTATCGAACAAATTCGGGCATCTACTCGTTTCGACTGGGAATAAATCTGAGGTCGCTGTTGGTTACTGTACGTTGTATGGCGATATGAATGGGGGGCTTGCTGCGATCGCAGATGTTCCGAAAACTCAAGTCTACAAACTGTGCGAATGGTTAAATCGTTCTACTGAAATCATTCCGAACAATGTTCTGAGCAAGCCTCCGAGTGCAGAACTGAAGCCAGATCAAAAAGATCAAGACTCGTTGCCAGAGTATGACGTGCTGGACGATATTCTCGATCGCTATCTTCACCAGCATCAATCTTTAGCAGAAATCGTTGCAGCCGGACATGACGCTGCGATCGTCGAACGAGTGGCGAAATTAGTTCGGATGGCGGAGTTCAAACGGAAGCAAGCACCGCCTGGATTGAAAGTCACTGATCGCGCTTTTGGAACCGGGTGGAGAATGCCGATCGCGAGTCGCTGGATTGCTCAAATTTCTCACAATTCGTAAAATGTGTAGTTGTGTGAAGCAAGACCGATGACGAGACGAACTTCTCCAGATGATTTACAAAATTGGGACGATGCTCAGGATATCGAGCATTTAGTCAACGATAAGCGATCTCATAAACGTGCCACACCTGCTAAAGGTCGTCGCCGCAATCGTCGCTATGAAAATCGCTTACTCAAATTGCAGATCGAGAACGTTGAGTTTGACGAAGATAGCTGAGTTCGTCGGGGGTTAATTCTCGCCATTCTCCGGGAGATAGACCTGTGAGGCGAAGCTTTCCGATCGCAACTCGAACCAGTCTCAACGTCGGAAAACCGACGGCTGCGGTCATGCGACGAACTTGCCGATTTCGTCCCTCAGTTAACGTGATTTCGAGCCAAGCGGTCGGAATGTTTTTGCGAAATCGAATTGGGGGATCGCGATCGGGTAAATCTGGCTCAGGTAGGCGATCGACGATCGCCGGACGAGTCAGATAATCCTTAATCTTCACGCCTTTTCGCAATTGAGCGATCGCTTCGTCTGTTGGAATGTTTTCAACTTGCACCCAATAGGTTTTGGAATGTTCAAATTTTGGATCGCTGAGTCGGTGCTGAAGCTGACCATTATCCGTCAACAGCATCAAGCCTTCGCTGTCTTGATCGAGCCGACCGACCGCGTAAACATTCGTCACAGGAATGAAATCTTTTAGCGTCGATCGAGGATTCGGTGAGTCATCGGTAAACTGACTCAGCACATTGTAAGGTTTATAAAACAGCAAGTGAGGCATAACGATTGCCAAAGACTTGCTTGATTTTACGATCCTAGGAAGGGCAATGTGAGCCAGCGGCGTGATCGACCATTTGAAGTCGTTTCTGACAGTTGCAGCACAATTTTTAATTCATGCAGCGGCTTCGTTGTGCGCGCGATCGGCGTATTGAATAGTAGCGCGATCGTAATCACTAGAACTAATGTCCAAGCGGTCGGAAACTTAATCAGTGGGAAATGACGAACCATCGATATGTCTGAGAACAGCTTGTTCATTATGGCGGAATTCGTCCAAGATGACACAGTTGAACAATCGGTGGCATTACGGAATTTATTGCGAACTTAAATCTTTCGTCCCAAAATAATCACATCGCGATCGCGCTGCCAGGATTGAGCAACTTCGGGCAAATATCCCCATTGGGCAAAGCCGAATTTTTTCAGCAATTCGATACTGGGCGTATTTTCTGCAAAAGCAATGCCAAGCAAAGTTTTGATGCCGAGGTTTGGAGATTGTGCGATCGCATGTTTGAGCAAAGTCTGCCCAACGCCTTGTCGATGAAATTTCGGTGCAACATACAAGCTAATTTCAGCCGTCGATCGATACGCTTCTCGACCGTAATACATGCGAAACGCAAACCAGCCTGCGATCTGATTGTCTCGCTCTAAAACCCATAAAGGATAGCGATCGGGAGAATGCGATCGAAACCAATCTAATCGACTTTCGACTGATACAGGTTCAACATCAGCCGTAATGGTTTTTGCCGCAACTGCGTGATTATAGATTTCAACAATGGCGGGTAAATCAGCTTCAACAGCATCTCGAATCATTGCGGCGTAACCTGCTGAGAAATCCATTGCAAATAAGGGTGTGATCCTTGAACAATCGGGAGAGCAATAATTTCAGGAACTTCGTAAGAATGAAGTTCACGGATTTTCGCTTCGAGTTCAGCAAAGCGATCGAGTTTTGACTTAATGACCAATTGCCATTCTTCTTCTTGGTGAATCTCCTCTCGCCAAGTGTAGACGGACTGTACGGGTAGGAGTGTTACGCAGGCTGCTAATTTCGCAGCAACCAGCGATCGCGCTAGCATTTCCGCCTGAGCCTTTGAGCTTGCGGTTACTAAAATCACTCCGAACTCTGATTGTGTCATAAGCTTAAAAATGAACCCTAGCGACTTTCAGTGTAATTGCCATGAGCAAAAAAATCCTGTTGACTTTAGTATGGATCGGTTTTGTGAGCTATGCGTTCACGCTTGCTCCTCCTCAGCAGCCTGACACGTTTGATTTAATTGCCAATCTTTCAACCGGAAAGATCGCAGGGGTGAATCCTTTGATTGTGGCGCTCTTTAATATCATGGGCGTTCTGCCGATGGCGTATAGTTGCATCACATTCTTGGATGGTCGATCGCAAAAAATTCCGGCTTGGCTGTTTACGCTTGTATCATTTGGTACTGGTGCATTTGCGTTATTGCCGTATTTGATTTTCCGTCAGCCGAGTCCGACCTTTCAGGGACAGAAAAATTGGCTACTCAAGATTTTGGATTCTCGAATTACAGGCAGCGCGATCGCACTCAGCGGAATTGGTTTATTTCTTTACGGAGTGATGAATGGCGATTGGAGTAACTTTGTGCAACAGTGGCAGACCAGCCGATTCATTCATGTAATGAGTTTAGATTTTTGTCTATTATGTGCATTGTTTCCGATTCTGTTGCAAGACGATATGAAACGACGTGGTTTAACTGATTCACAAGTGTTCAAGATTCTGTCATTCGTCCCGTTCTTTGGAGCGTTGATTTATTTGGCATTGCGTCCACCCACGATCGAGCAATCGACTCCTGTTCCATCTGAGCAAGTTGCAGTATGAAGTTAGGCGATTCTGAAGTCCACATTTGGCAAGTGAACTTAGACGAGGTGCAACTCCATCTCTTATCAGCAGATGAACAAGTCAGAGCCGATCGATTTAAATTTGAGCAGCATCGCAAACGATTTATTGCAGGGCGATCGTTTTTGCGATCGCTGCTTTCCCGCTATATTCAAACTGATCCAATGGCTTTGGAGTTTGAATATAGCTCACACGGAAAACCGACGCTCAAGCGATCGCGAATTCAATTCAATCTAGCGCATTCGCAGCATTTAGCTCTGTATGCAGTGACTTACGATCGACTGGTGGGAATTGATGTTGAAGCAATTCGACCGATGGATGATTTAGAGTCTCTGGTGCAGCGATTCTTTTTGCCTTCGGAGTACAAAGCAATTCGAGCTGATAATGCTTTATTTTTTCAGTACTGGACTTGCAAAGAAGCGTTTCTAAAAGCAATTGGAACTGGACTGTCAAAACTGAAAGAATTAGAGATTGAAAATGCCCAACTGAAGACGATTCCAGTTGAAGCGCGATCGCGAAAATGGCATCTTCAGCAGCTATCCATTCAAGATGATTTTGCCGCCGCCATCGCAGTTGAGCAAAACTGTCCATCTCTCGAATTGAAGTCTTTTAAATCACTCACAGGTGAGATGCAGGAGATTGATTAGTCAAGCAATACTCCAAAAAGTATGCTCTCCTCAACAATATGACAATCGAGTTTAATCTCTTCGCGCCTCGCAACGAAGCAGTGGAGCTTATTGGTTCTTTTTCGGATTGGCAAGGCGTTCCGATGGAGAAAGATGAAACAGGCTTTTTCCGAGTTCAGCTTGAGCTAAAAGATGGTGATTATCAATATAAATTTCGCATTAAACATCAAGATAAATGGATTGAAACCAACGATCCGTACATGACAGAAATGGATCGTAAAACTCAAAATGGCATCGTTCATATTAAAGAAGGGCAACGCATCTTAGATACCTTTATTTGGCAACATGACGACAGTTTTCTCCCCGATAATCGCGATTTAGTTCTCTACGAAATGCACATTGCTGATTTTTGTAGTGCCGATCCTTCTGATCCGACGAAATTCAAACAAGCCTTAGAAAAGCTCGATTATCTCAGTGAATTAGGCATTAATGCGATCGCGCTGATGCCGATTACGGAATATGCTGGCGATTACCGTTGGGGGTATATGCCTCAACACTTTTTTGCTCTAGAAAGTAGCTATGGCAAACCTGCTGATTTCAAATCCTTTGTCGATGACTGTCATGCGCGTGGAATTCGTGTTTTCATCGACTGTATTTTCAATCACACGCATGAAGAAAGCCCATTATTGCTAATTGATCGAGATTATTGGTACTACCACGATCGACATTATCCTGAAGACGATGCGAACTACTGGGGGCCAGAACTCAGTTACGAAAACTATGACCCCGATCGCGATATCCGCCCGACTTGGAACTATGTCAGGGATATCGTGCAATTCTGGACTCGTGAATATCACATTGATGGCATCCGCTACGATGCCGTTCGCCAACTTGCGAACTATGAATTTTTCGGCTGGCTCTTTGAGCAGGTTCAAGTTCCTAAGCCTTTCTTTCACATTGCAGAACACATTCCCGACTCTAGCGAAATCTGTAAACCTCAAGGGGTTTTTGATGCCTGCTGGCATGAAAGCTTTCGCTACTTTCTCAAAGATCTCCTGATTGGCAAAGACATCGACTTTAACGAATTCAAATCCGCGATCGCTGCTCAGCCGCAAGGATATGCAAGTGCGACTTCTGTGATTAACTATTTCGCAACCCACGATCGCGAACACATGATCGTCGAATTGCAAGACGCTAGCATTTCTGATTTCGATCGCATCAAACTCGGTGCAATTGTTCAATTCACTGCCCTTGGAATTCCCATGCTCTGGATGGGGGACGAGTTTGGACAAGATACGCACAAAACTGAAACGACAACCGAACCCAACCCACTCGATTGGTCACTGCTTCAGAAAAATCAGAATCTCTTTGAATTTTACAAACGCCTGATCGCCCTTCGGCACGAGAAATCATCTTTACGCAGCGACAATCTTGAATTTTTCCATGAAAATGGCAAAATTTTAGCCTATGTGCGGTGGAATGATGCAGGAGAAAGAGTTGTCGTGATTGCCAATTTCTCAGATCAAGATTTTGAGAATTATGCGATCGACCATTTTCCTGCCGATGGAACTTGGACAAATTGGAGCGATGGACAAGAGGTTGACCCTAACGCGATCGACCTCCCCAGGTTTAGCGCCAAAATTTTGCTCCAATGATCCGGCTCTCGAATTGCTGTGATAATATTGTAAACTGCCGTATTCATCGCAATTCAGGACAACGTAATGGCACTGGTACAAGAGCGCAAACAAGAAATCATCACCCAATATCAAGTTCACGAAACCGACACCGGATCGGCTGATGTCCAAGTTGCCATCCTCACCGAGCGGATCAACAAACTCAGCCTTCACCTCCGCAGCAACAAAAAAGACCACGCATCCCGCACCGGACTTTTGAAAATGATCGGTCAGCGTAAGCGTCTGCTCGCCTACATCCAAAAAGGTGACGCTGCACACTACCGCGAACTCATTGCGCGCCTCGGCATCCGGGGTTAATCATCAATGGCTTCCGAATCCAATACCCCTGATCCCCAACCAGAGCGCCTACCTTTCGAGCCAGGACGCAAGAAAGCAGCGAAGCCTGCTAAACCTGCGCCCGAACCCGAAAAGAAAGCCAGCACGAAGTCGTCGGGCAAATCTGGTCTAATCGAGAAACGACCAACCTCGGTGAAGAAGCCAGCCGCTCGACCTGCTGCCCCAGCCCCAGCCCCCATCCCGGAAGTTGTGACTCAACGAATGGCGCGACGGATGGCGTTTTTTTGCGGCATTCCAACCACGCTGGGTATCGCTACATTTGTGGTCAGCTACTTCATCGTCACCCAAGGCATTTACAAACTGCCGAATGTTGCCGTGGTGCTGGTGAGTATGCTCTTTTTTGGGTTAGGGGTGATTGGATTGTCCTACGGTGTGCTATCCGCCTCTTGGGATGAAGATCGAGTCGGCGGACTCGTTGGAGCGAGCGAATTTACAACGAATGTAGGTCGCTTAGCAGGAGCCTGGAAAGAAGCACGGGCGCGACAAAAGCAACCGCGCAGCGAGAATTAGGCAATCGATCAGGCTACGATGAAAAATGCACTGCTGATCAGGGCGGATTCTAGCTCAATCAGCACGCTACAGAATCAATACACTCAGCAGGATTTTTTAACATGATTGTGGTTATGAAGGTTGGCTCCCCAGAAGCCGAAATTGCTCGCCTCACTGAGGAGTTCGTCAGTTGGGGACTCAGCCCGGAAAAGATCGTCGGTAAGCACAAAGTTGTGATCGGGCTAGTTGGTGAAACTGTCGCAATGGATCCGCTGCAAATCCAAGAAGCTAGCGCTTGGATTGAACAAGTTTTAAGAGTTGAGCAACCTTTCAAACGCGCAAGCCGCGAGTACCGCAATGGTGAAGCGAGTGAAGTTGCCATCCCGACTCCCAATGGTGTGGTTTATATCGGAGAGCATCACCCGATCGTCACAGTTGCAGGGCCTTGCTCGGTTGAGAATGAGGAAATGATCATCGAAACGGCACGGCGCGTCAAAGCGGCTGGTGCTCAATTCCTCCGAGGCGGTGCATTTAAGCCGAGAACGTCTCCTTATGCATTCCAAGGTCATGGTGAAAGCGCATTAGGATTATTGGCTGCTGCCCGTGAAGCAACCGGATTGGGGATCATCACCGAATTGATGGATGCTTCTGATCTCGAACCGTTGGCAGAAATTGCAGACGTGATCCAAATCGGTGCGCGCAACATGCAGAACTTCTCGCTGTTGAAGAAAGTAGGTGCACAAGACAAGCCGATTCTGCTCAAGCGGGGTATGGCCGCAACGATCGAAGATTGGCTGATGGCGGCAGAATACATTCTTGCTGCTGGAAATCCGAACGTAATCTTGTGTGAGCGTGGAATTCGTACCTTCGATCGCCAATATGCTCGTAACACGCTCGATCTCTCTGCGATTCCAGTGCTGAGAACATTGACTCACCTGCCGATCATGATTGATCCGAGCCATGGAACTGGACGTGCTGAATACGTTCCTTCAATGGCAATGGCATCGATCGCCGCTGGAACCGATTCGCTGATGATCGAAGTTCACCCGAATCCGAAGAAAGCGCTCTCTGATGGGCCGCAATCTCTGACTCCCGATGCGTTTGATCAGCTGATGCGCGATTTAGCGATCGTTGGTAAACCCCTCGGACGCTGGACTGAACAACGTCAACCTGTCGGTGTCTAATTTTAAAATTTGAAAGCAGTCCTCAGGTGTCTTTGACACCTGAGGATTTTTTATGCAAAGTTCAGTCTTGCTGAGAGAACCAAGTCTTTAAATCTTGAACTGTTGCGAAATCTAATAACGCTTCACCCAACTGCTCAAGCTGTTCAGAGGATAGAGTCGCAACCTGGCTCCGCATTGCTTCGTCAAGCTGTCCCACTTTCTTGGTCAGTTGTCGGAAAATCAGCGATCGTTCTCCTTCTTCCTTTGCTTCCCGAATCGCTCTTGGTTCCTCAGTCAAATCTAGTCCCAACATTGCTCTAATCTCCGTTTGGCTTAAACTGGAAAATTTGTACAGCATAATCGAGGTCACAACATCTATTATGTTCTGGCGCTCTTGATCAGGGAAGTCCGCTTGCTGTGTACGAGTCAGCAAATATCGCGCTTCATCTGCGGCTTGCTCTTCTTTGACGATCGTTAAGACTACAACAGCGATTGGAACCGGCAATGAACGAATCTCACCTAATTCATTTAAGTAAACGCGATGCACCTGTTCGCCATTGAGCAAAGACCGATGCGGATGAATATCATCTTGCTCAATTGAGCGTGAAGGATAAATAATCACAGCCTGCCAGTCAGAAAAACGCGATCGATTGCGATAAAAATACAGCGAGGATTCGCTAAACAATCGCTCATAAAGCGTTTGATCTTTTTGGAACTGCACTTCAGAAAAGAAAACGATCCCAGGTTCAGATTCAGGTGGGAGAAAGACCCCATCAATTTCAAACTTTGGCTCTTTGACGGCAACAGAATCGAATTGATAACTTGCTGCATTGTGAGGACGATCGCCGATCAAATCAAACAGCAGTTGAGGAGAACGCTGGAACATTTGATAAAAAATTGGATCGCGCCGCATACAGCAATCTGCAAATTTACTCGATCAACTGTACTGATTTATTTGTCTTCCTGCAAGATTGACTCAAGACGAAAACCGCTCTAGCCAGCGCCGAATTCTTACCTTTCCTGCGACATAAAACGGCAATTGATAATGCTCCGCCATCAGCCAAGCCACAAACGTGAAATGCAGCCCAAACGTCAACGCGATCCAGAACGTCGGAAACCAGGCTCCTGAATCCCCATCCAATGGCACAAAAATCTTCGAGGGTAGCCAGATCAAGCTAGGGGGCAAAACGACCAGCGCAAGTCCGACCATCCAAATAATGATCGACAAGTCCAGATCTGTCTGATTGACCGTCTGCCATTTCCGCCCATTCCAGCGCCAGGTCATCGGTTGCGAACTGTCCTCCACATGTACCGTTTGCTCTTTGAGATTCGTTGTGAAAATATGGCGACAGAAATTACAGGCAAATGCATCCATCAAGGTCAACGCTTCGATCTGCCCATGCCGACAAATTGGGCAAGGAAAGGCTTCTTGTGTATTCAACGTTTTGCGATCGTGAACCCCATTCGTTTTTGGATGCTGCATGATCCAGCCTCAGAAAATCACTTTGTCTAGTCTAACGATTTTCATCTTGAGCATTGGGATTCCTCTAATTCCTTTAATCCTTGCTATCAGGAGATTCCATTTGCGGATTGAGCAATTCCACCTAGAATAGATGGATAAGTACATATACACAGCGCAGGGCTATCGATATGGCAGAGGGCGAATCTCAGGCACAAGCGCCTCTTTCAGAGCGTGAATTGCAGGTCATTGAATTGGTCGCTGCTGGCTTGACGAACCAAGACATTGCCGAAAAACTAGAAATCAGTAAGCGAACTGTCGATAACCACATCAGTAACATTCTCACGAAGACCGAAACGGAAAACCGGGTCGCCTTAGTGCGCTGGGCATTGCAGTGGGGCAAGGTTTGCCTAGATGATGTCAATTGTTGTCCCTTGCCCCCTTATAACGGAGCGGTATGAGTTATTCGGTTCAAAATCCCAAATTGCCGTTAGCAGTGTATCGTGAGGTCGCTGCTCATTTATCTCAGGTAGAGGGGGTTCAAACGGAACTCACCCCGCAAACCTCGAAGCAGTTTGATTACACGCTGAGCCAAGTGGGAAGTTTAGAAATTCAATTCTCAGAACCCGCGAGTTCCGAAGCCCGTGCCCAGGTTGAAAAAATCTTGGCGTATTATGGCGATCGCTTTGGGGCTTGGACAATCCTTGCTCAGGCTTAGCGCTGCTCATAAGGCAATCTATAACTTCGCGGCAATCAATTCCAAAGGGTGAAATGAAGATGGTTTCTTCTCCGGTACTCGAAGCAAAATCACTGACTCGTCGCTTTGGTGGATTAGTCGCAGTGAATGCGGTTTGTTTCTCAGTCAATCCCGGAGAAATTTTTGGGTTGATCGGGCCGAATGGAGCCGGGAAAACCACTTTGTTTAATCTCGTGACGGGGATGATTCCCCCTTCGAGCGGGCAAATGCTGTACAACGGAACGGAAATTTCTAAGCTCCGTCCGCATCAGATTGCCGCGAAAGGGATTGCTCGGACGTTTCAAAATATTCGATTGTTTAGCAACTTATCCGTTTTGGAAAATGTGATGATTGCTCGACATCTGCAAACAAGTAGTGGATTACTTCAAGGGGTGATCGGAGCCGCCGCTCAGGAAGAACAGACGACTCGACAAGCGGCTTTAGAACTGTTGGAATTGGTGGGACTGAGCGATCGCGCTGAAGAGAAATCGCGCAATTTGCCCTATGGTGAACAACGCCGCTTAGAAATTGCCAGAGCTTTAGCGCTTCAGCCGCAGGTGTTATTGCTCGATGAGCCTGCTGCGGGGATGAATTTGAATGAGAAACATCAACTGAGTGAATTTATCCGTCAAATCCGCGATCGCTTCAACCTGACCATTTTATTGATCGAACATCACGTTCCCTTGGTTATGGGATTGTGCGATCGCATTGCCGTTTTGGATTTTGGACAACTGATTGCAATGGGCGATCCGGCTCAGGTTCGCAATGATCGAGCGGTCATTGAAGCTTATTTAGGCGGCGAATAGGCGACAATACAGTCACTTTGCTTTTCTAGCTGTCCTATGTCTCCTTTGCTCGAACTGATCAATCTCAGCGTCAATTATGGTGGTATTCAGGCATTACAAGCGATCGACATTCAGATCAATCCCGGTGAAGTCGTCACCCTAGTCGGAGCCAATGGCGCAGGAAAAAGCACGACGCTGCGGGCGATTTCTCGAATTGTAGGAGTCCGCAGCGGCAAAATTATCTACGCCGGACAAGACATCACGCAGCGTCGTGCCAGCGAAGTCGTCAAGTTAGGCATCGCTCATAGTCCAGAAGGCAGAAGAGTTTTAGCCCGACAAACCGTGCTGGATAATTTAGAACTCGGGGCTTATATTCGCTCAGATCGGTTTGGAATCAAAGCTGATATGGAGCGGCAGTTTCAACTCTTTCCTCGACTCGCAGAACGGCGCAATCAACTTGCCGGGACGCTCAGTGGGGGTGAGCAACAAATGTTGGCGATCGCGCGCGCTTTGATGAGTCGTCCTCAATTGTTGTTACTCGACGAACCCAGTTTAGGCTTAGCGCCGACGATCGTGCGTGAAATCTTTTCGATTCTTGCCCAGTTGAAAACGACAGGCGTAACGATTCTTCTGGTGGAGCAGAATGCAAATTTAGCGTTACAAATTAGCGATCGCGCTTATGTCTTAGAAGCCGGATGCATTACGCTTTCTGGAAACGCTTCAGAATTATTGGGCGACGATCGTGTAAAACAAGCTTACTTAGGGTAATCAAAACGTGGTAAATCAACTCTAAGGACGAATTTTGTCTGCAATTCAAAATTACACGTGTGCTATGAAATCTATTGTTTCCCGTCGTTCGATCGTATTGTTTGCTCTCACGATCGCAGTTTCGGCTTGTAGTTCTGGAGGATCGAATTCTGGTGGGGGAACGATTTCTGGAGCGATTCCGATCGGAGTTGGCATTGCGCAGACGAGCAACGTTGCCTTACTTGGACAAGAACAAGTGGCAGGCGTGAAGATTGCAGAAAAATATTTTAATGACAATGGTGGTGTGAATGGTACGCCGATCAAAATCGTTCTGCAAGATACAGCAGGGGATGAACAAGGGGCGATCAATGCGTTTCAGACGTTGATTAATCGCGATCGCGTCGTCGGAATTGTCGGGCCGACTTTATCGCAACAGGCGTTTGCTGCAAGTCCGATCGCGAATAATGCGAAAGTGCCAGTTCTCGGCCCCTCAAATACTGCCAAGGGAATTCCACAAATTGGCGATTTTGTGGCGCGAGTGTCTGCCCCGGTGGCGGTCGTTGCGCCTAACTCTGTGCAAGCCGCGCTGAAGCAAAATCCCAATATCAAACGAGTCGCAGTCTTCTTTGCTCAGAATGATGCATTTAGTAAGTCAGAAACAGAAATCTTTCAGCAAACTGTGAAAGATAAAGGCTTAGAACTCGTAACGGTGCAGAAGTTTCAAACCACGGATACAGATTTTCAGACGCAAGCCACGGCTGGAATTAATGCTAAACCAGATTTGGTGATTATTTCGGGACTCGCAGCAGATGGTGGGAACTTAGTTAAACAGTTACGACAACTCGGCTACAAAGGACTGATCATTGGCGGAAACGGATTGAATACATCGAATGTGTTTCCGGTTTGTCAGGCGCTGTGTGATGGCATTCTGATTGCTCAAGCTTATAGTCCTGAACATCCAGGTGCAGTGAATAAAGCGTTTCGCTCAGCCTATCAAGCTCAGTTTAAGAAAGAACCACCCCAATTTTCGGCGCAAGCATTTACAGCCGTTCAGGTCTTTGTAGAAGCGTTGAAGCAAGTGGATACGAAAAAATCGTTAAATGAGGTTCGCACTCAACTCAATCAAACACTGTTGAAAGGAAACTATGACACGCCGATCGGACAAATTTCTTTTAATCCTGAAGGCGAAATTTTTCAGCAAGCGTTCTATGTGGCTCAAGTGAAAATGTCACCCGATGGCAAGACTGGACGATTTGAGTTTCTCAAGTAATCGGCAAACGGCTCTTAATTCACCTTCTAAACCTTAAACTCGTGTCTTTCACTATCCTGCTGCAAAATCTGTTGAATGGTTTGTCGATCGGGAGCGTGTATGCGATCTTCGCGTTAGGCTACACGCTCGTTTTTTCGATTCTGGGCATTATCAATTTTGCTCACGGCGCAATTTTTACCCTCGGAGCCTATTTTACTTATGCGCTGATGGGGCAAGCTTTTGGTACGAATGGATTGCTGGCTTTAGCAGCCTTGCCGATTCAATTGCCGTTTGTACTGGCAATGATTTTAGGCGGGATTTTGACGGGCTTTGTCAGTTTAGCGATCGAACGCATTGCTTTCCGTCCCCTACGACGCAGAGGAGCCGACCCCTTACTGACGGTGGTTTCAAGTTTAGGGGTCGCTGTTGTGATTGTGAATGTGATTCAGTACCTTGTTGGTGCTGAGATCTATACATTTCCAGCGGAAACGTATGGCAGCTTGCCTGATGCGGTGAACTTTGGGACAGATCAAGCCCCGATTCCAATTCGGAGTGTTCAAATTGTGATTTTTGGGGTTTCAGGTTTCATCCTGGCAGTGTTGGTTTATCTGATCAATGCTACTAAATTCGGTAAAGCGATGAAAGCCGTTGCAGAGGATGCGACGACTGCAAGTTTACTGGGAATTGATAGCGATCGCTTTATCGTTGGCACATTTTTTCTCAGCGGTTTTCTGGGTGGAATTGCTGGCACATTAGTGGCATCGAGCGTGGGAATTGCAGGTCCTTATTTTGGGATTAGTTTTGGCTTGAAAGGACTCGCCGTGATTGTTTTAGGCGGTTTAGGCAGTATTTCTGGAACGGTTTTAGGTGGCTTGCTGATTGGGTTGATTGAAGCTTTTGTTCCGGGTGAATATTCGGCTTACAAAGATGCGGTTGCTTTTAGCATTTTGTTTCTGATGCTGCTCATCCGTCCTCAAGGCTTACTTGGTCGCAAATTGATTCAAAAAGTATGATTGATTTTATTTCGACTTATGATTTTCTCATTGTCTCAATGGTATTGGGTGCAATGCTGGGCTTATCGTTGTATCTGCCATTGATGGCGGGTCAACTTTCCTTAGCAAGCCCCGGATTCTATGCATTGGGGGGATACATTGCAGCAATTTGCTCAACTCGAATTTTTCCGACTTCGGGTAGCTTATTTCCCATTCCACTGTTGCTCTTAGAAATGGTAGTTGCTGCGATCGCTTGTGGTATTTTGGGCGTTTTGATTGGTATTCCTGCACTGAGATTGCGGGGAATTTATTTGGCAATTGCAACGATCGCGTTTGTCGAAATTCTCCGCGTGCTATCGCTGAATTTAGACATCACGGGTGGAGCAGTGGGGATTTTTGGCATTCCTCAACCGTTTGCATCTCGGATTGAGTATCTTTGGATTGCTTTACCGTTATTGGTGCTCAGTGCTGCTTTTGTCTATCGGCTCGAAAATATTCGAGTTGGGCGAGCATTTACAGCGATTCGAGAAGATGAGCTAGCAGCAGATGCAGTGGGCATTAATCCCACCTACTACAAAGTTTTAGCCTTTACTTTGGGCGCAATTTTGGCGGGAGTGGTTGGAGTCGTCTATGCTCACTTCCTCAATACCTGGAATGCTCGCCAGGGCACGTTTGATGCCAGTATTATCTATCTGACATTTGTGCTGATTGGTGGATCGCGATCGTTTCTCGGTGCGATTTTGGGTGGAATGGTGTTTACTGCATTGCCAGAAGTTTTAAGAGCGATCGCGGATCTGCCCAATTTACCGATCGCATTGGCACAGCTTTTGCGGGATGGGCGATTAATTATCTTTGGGTTGCTAATCGTGATTGGCAGTATCTTTTTTCCGCAAGGTTGGGTGACACCAGAGCTTTTAAGTCGGGTGAAACTGAAGCGCCGTTAACAACATTTACCAAAGTTAACTAAAAAGTTATGTTTTGAGAGGGTCTGAATCGCAAGTGATAGAACAGAACTATCTTTTCTCAGGACAAAGATATGGGCAGCGTCATCACCCTAGTTTTAGCACTACTGATTTTGTCGGCGAATGGACTCAAGCTCGATCGTGAATATCAGCGAGGTGTGATTTTCCGCTTAGGACGAACGAAAGCAACGAAGGGACCAGGTTTGTATTGGATTATCCCCTTTGTCGATCAGAAAGTGCAGATTGATATCCGTACGAAAACTGTCAATATTGAACCCCAAGAAACCGTAACTGCGGATAGTGTTACGATTCGCGTCAATGCCGTGCTGTACTATCGCATTATTGATCCAGCAAAAGCGATTAACCGCGTTGAGAACTACGAAATCGCCGTCTATCAAGTTGCCCTGACGACTCTTCGCAATGTCGTGGGTCAGAACATTTTGGATGACGTGTTGCAAAATCGCGACCAGATCAATACTCGCGTTCAAGAAATCGTCGATGAAATCACAGAACCGTGGGGAATTGTGATCGAGCGAGTCGAGATGAAAGATGTAGAAATCCCTGCCAGTATGCAGCGGGCAATGGCGAAAGAAGCGGAAGCAATCCGTGAAAAGCGTGCTCGGATTATCAAAGCAGCGGCGGAACAAGAAGCCTCAGCAAAACTTGCGGAAGCATCTCAATTGATTAGCGCGAATCCGGCAGCGTTAGAGTTGCGACGGATGCAAATGCTGACTGAGATTGGAGCGGAGAATAATACGACAACGGTTGTGATGATGCCGTCAGATTTCATTAATGCTGCAAGACGCTTGGCAGAATCCCCTCAGCCTAGCTTTGCGAATGGGCAGGCTCAACCGTTTAATCCAGAGGTGCTGTTTGTGCCGAAGGAGGAGAAGGAGTAGGGCGATCGCTGAAATGTGTTCTACAGGCGATCGATGAGTTACTCTCCGCTAATCTCTACTAGCTTTTCGCCAGATTTCAATAACTCTAATGCATCAGGCAAAGTCGAGCTTAGAATTTCCTGCAAACGGGCATTTGATGTATTGCCACAAGTTAACCAAATAATTTGTGGCGGTGCTTCCAAACGTTCAACGAGATCCACGAAATCGCTATCTTTAGTCATGAATATAACGCCTTGAGCTTTTGCAGCCTCAAAGATTTCGGGATCTTCGGCATCTCTCAAGCCGATATCCCGTAAAGCGATCGCGGTAATTCCAAATCTGCCTGTAATCCAAGTTGCGATCGCAGGCGACAAATGGGCATCGATCCAAATCGTTGTCACGCGACTAAAACAGGGTGGTTGACTTTACGTGAAGCGTAGGCAAGTGCTGCTCTTAAATCATCTCTTTCCAGATCAGGCAGTTCTTCCAAAATTTGTTCAGCACTTAACCCTGCTGCAAATAAATCCAAAACATCGGACACTCGAATTCTCATGCCACGAATACAGGGGCGACCCCCACACTGCTTAGGATTCACGGTGATTCGTTTAAGTAAGTCTGACATTGGATACAGCCTCTATAAAATTAAGTTTTTATCGAGAAGTGCGTTCGTTGAATTCTGCGTGGTGTTGACGACGAGTGCCTACCGTAACTTTACCCTCCTTGTCCAAATTTCAGGAGCATTTCATCATTTCTGCGATCGCATTCTGAAAGAATCGTCGATCGAGAAACGAAACCCGATAAAGTTAGAGAATCGCCTTAGTTGAAAAATATCGTGATTTCTGGCTGGACACATTCCTTATTTGGGCAATTGACGATCGCAACGCTCTGGCTGTTGATTGTGGGTTTGTGTGCCACGATCGTCAATCACTTCAATCCCGATCGTAATGAACTCGTTCGCAAAGTGATTCACATTGGTACAGGCAATATCATTTTGATTGCTTGGTGGTTAAATATTCCGATGTGGATAATCATCGCTGCCTCAATTTTCTTTAGCATTCTCACCCTTTTGTCTTACTATTTTCCAATCCTGCCGAATATCAACAGCATCGGACGGAAAAGCTTTGGAACTTTTTTCTACGCGGTCAGTATTGGGGTGCTAGCGGCTTGGTTTTGGACGGTAGGAAAGCCGGAATTCGCAGCGATCGGCATTCTGGTTATGACTTGGGGAGATGGATTTGCGGCTCTGATTGGACAGCGCTTTGGCAAGCATTCTTACCGACTTTGGGACATGAAAAAAAGTTGGGAAGGATCATCCGCAATGGCAGCCATTAGTTTTTCAGTCTGCGCCTTGATTCTGCTTTCGACAGTTGGAAATGTTTGGCAAATCTGGCTCATTTCGCTGCTAGTTGGTTTATGTGCTGCTGGATTAGAAGCCTTTTCAAAATTTGGGATTGATAATTTGACGGTGCCAATTATGTCTGCTGCGATCGCATTTTTTCTAACGCAAAATCTGTTGTAGCGAGAAGATCGGTTAAAGTGGGTTTCATCGAAAACTACGCGCCAAATTCATGAACGAGCCGCTGTTCTCCGTCGAAAACCTCTCAGTTGCTTACCAAGTCGGACAGAATGCCGTTGTCGAGAATGTTTCGTTCGTCTTGCAGCCTGGAGAACGGTTAGGACTCGTGGGTGAATCTGGTTGTGGCAAATCCACCCTGGGACGCGCAGCAATGCGGCTCTTGTCCGATTCTGCACAGATTCAAGGACAGGTCAAATTTCAAGGCAAATCTGTATTAGACATGTCTCCTACCGAACTTCGACACTTTCGGGGAGAAGCAGTTGCGCTGATTTTCCAAGATCCGATGACCCGGCTCGATCCTTTAATGACGATCGGCGATCATTGTCTCGAAACCTTAAAAGCACACGAGCCGCATCTTTCAACCAAAACAGCTAAAGAGAGAGCGATCGAGACTTTAAAAGCGGTCAGTATTCCTGAAAATCGCTGGTCGCAGTATCCTCATGAATTTAGCGGCGGTATGCGGCAACGAGTTGCGATCGCTCTTGCCTTACTGCTGAATCCCAAATTGATTGTGGCAGATGAGCCAACTACAAGCTTAGATGTCACCGTTTCAGCCCAAATTCTCAAAGAGCTGACTCGCTTATGCAGTGAGCGAAACATGGCGCTGATTCTGATTTCACATGACTTAGCAATGGTGGCAGAATACTGCGATCGCATTGCAGTCATGTATGACGGTGAAATTGTTGAAACTGGTTCAACTGAATCGGTTTTTCGGAATCCGCAGCATGAGTATACGCAGACACTCCTGCATTCTGCTTTGCATTTGCAGAAAGATGCAGAGACGATTGTGAGTGCTGATTGCTCAAGTGTTGCACCGATTTTGCAATTATCTGATCTCAAACAGCACTATACGATCGAATCAAATTTCATCTCAAAGTTATTTGATAAAGAAGATCGGACGATTCGAGCTGTCGATGGCATTAATCTTGAACTCTATCCGGGTGAGACTTTAGGCTTAGTCGGGGAATCAGGCTGTGGGAAAAGTACGTTATCCAGAACCATCCTACAATTGCTCCGTCCAACGAGCGGCAAAGTAGAATTCTCAGGTCAAAATCTCACGCAACTGAATCGTGATCAGCTTCAACACCAGCGCCGTCAAATTCAGATGATCTTTCAAGATCCACATGCTTGTCTCAATCCGCGCATGACGATCGGCGAAAGCATTGCTGATCCGCTCCTAATTCACAAGATTGCAACTCCTGAAGCAGCAAAGCAGGAAGTCGAATATGTTCTAGAGCGAGTCGGGTTAACGCCAGTTGAATCTTTTTACAATCGCTATCCTGGAGAGCTTTCCGGCGGACAGCAGCAGCGCGTTGCGATCGCACGTGCCCTAATTACTCGTCCCAAATTAGTCATTTGCGATGAGCCTGTCAGTATGCTCGATGCGACCGTTCAAACTCAAGTCCTGCAATTAATGCAAGATTTGAAGGAAGAATTCGATCTGACTTATCTCTTCATCACTCATGATTTGTGGGTCGCCCGCTATTTCTGCGATCGCATTGCGGTGATGCATGGCGGTAAAATCGTCGAACTGGGTGAGACTCAAGCCCTGTTCAAATCGCCTCAACACCCCTATACTCAATCACTTCTCGGCGCAGCACCCCTATTGAACAAAATGACGGGTTAATCTGCCAATAATCTACCAATTCAGGGAATCGAAGCTAGAATGCTTTGCAGTGCGTGACTTTTTCTATGACCAAAACGGACTCAAAAAAGACCTTACCGAAACCGGATACTTTAGAACAGAGTGTTGGAAGTTGGCTGGTTCGCAGTCTGATTTTATTAGCGATCGTCATCTTCATCGGGCACATGCAGGGGAAACAACCTTCACTACGCTGGTTTGACAGTGCAGAACGCGGATCGGATGCGCCTTTAGTCATGCAGGGAGGCGATCCCTACATTCGTGCTTTGATGCGAACAATTTCTGCGAGCGAGTCGAATGTCCGCAATCCCTACAGTGTTCTCTACGGGGGCGATCGCATTCAGGATTTGAGTACCCATCCTGATCGCTGTATCACGATCGTCAATGGTCCAAATATGGGCAATTGCACAACCGCCGCAGGTCGCTATCAATTTATCACAACCACCTGGCAAGCCCAAGCAAAACGGTATCATCCGGCTCCTGGAGGTTTCTTATTCTGGCAAGATTATAGTTTTGAGCCGCAGTACCAAGATGAAGTGGTGTATCGGTGGCTCAGCGACTCCAGTGCATGGGGAGCCGACATTCGCCAATTATTGAAGCGAGGTCAAGTCAATGCTGTTCTCAAAATGCTATCAGGAACGTGGACAAGCCTGGGCTATGGAATCGAAGACAATTCGATGAGTGACGAGTTGCCAAGGATCTATCAGAAAGTTCTGCAACAAGAATTGCAATCTCGGTAAGTTACTTGGCTTGCAGAATTCTATGAAACTGAATTGCGAGTTCAGCGCGATCGCACATCTGAGATTACAGACTACAAATCAAGTCAGTCAATTGACTGACCCTGTTGAATGAGCGGTTCAGAGGGATGAGCGATCGCGTGACTGATTCGACGAACTTGCAAACCGCAATGAGTGATATCCTCCATCATTCTGCTGAAAATAAAGTATTACTTTGGCTAATGTCTTACATAAACTAATGTTAAGACGCTCTAGAGTCGGTACAGAGAATTCGGTAAACTACTAGACACTATTTAGATTTTCTTAATAACTCGCTACTCGCTTGTTAGGCGAAATGTTAACTCTTGCCTAACTGTTTAGGAGGCGAGTGAGTTGATGGTGTTACCCATTTTTTCTTTCAATTCCTTGATTGTTTGGAGAACTCTATGAGCCTTGTTCCAGGTACTGCTGTCAGATTGCCCGATGGACGCGAAGGTGTGGTGATTCCGGCTTCGATTTGGTTTCGCGATCGCGTCTTAGTGAAAGTCAAGGGCGGCAGAAAATCTTGGTTCAAAGCGAGTGATTGTATCCCAACATCCTCTGTTGCATGAGGAGCACGGGTCTCGGAATTGATTCAGAAGGATGCAGGTAGTAGAGGACTTGAAGCGCCAAAGTTGTCGCAATTTAAAACTGTTAAAATTTAGGCAACGACTACAGAAAGTTTTAGATTCTGTCGCTTCGGTCGTTCTCCTTTCGCTTCACAGGCTGGATCCTAGGTATGTCACTACACCGAACCGTTCTTGTAATTGCTGCCTCGAGTGATGATGTAATCAAGTATCGACAGCAGTTACAGCACGATAGGAGGGTGACATATGAAATTCTCTCAAAGCAATACAATGCTCTAGAGTTGCCTCTGCCGCAATCGCAGAAAATTGACAGCATTCTCTTAGAGCTTCATTCCCGTTCCAGCAGCAATACGTTGCTACTGGAGCTAAAGCATCAGATGGGCAATAGTTGCCCGCCAATTGTGGTGGTTGATGACGAAGATATAGAAAGTGCAGTCCAGGCTTTTAGGAATGGCGCAGCGGACTATTTAGTCAGAGATCGATTCACCTCTGAGGATTTGTGTCGGGCGCTGGAAAGTGCGATCGCAAATGCCGAACTCCGTCGGGAGTGTCAACAGCGTCAGCACCAGACTATCGAGGCACTGCAACAGCTTAACCAGGAGTTGACCGATCGGGTCGTTGAACTGCAAACCCTGCTGGATATTTTGCCAGTCGGAGTCGCGATCGCAACGGATTCCGCCTGTACGCACATGCACAGCAACGCCTACTTGCGGCAGTTACTCGGGGTTACCTCTGACGACAATATCTCGAAGAGTGCGTCCGCTGCCAATCAGCCCCCTTATCAAACCTTCCGCCATGGAGTAGAAATCGCTGCTGAAGATCTGCCGATGCAGATTGCGGGTCGTTCTGGTAAACAGGTGAACGATGTGGAATTTGATATTCTGCTGTCGGATGGGACCCTGCGCCAACTGCTGTGCTACGCAACGCCCCTGCAGAGCGACCAAAACCAAATTCGAGGCGTAATCGGCGCTTTTCTGGATATCACCGAGCGTCATCGAGATGCACTTGCCCTCAAAGCGAGTCAGCAGCGCTACCGCGAACTTGCCGAAGCGATGCCCCAAATGATCTGGACTGCCGATGCCAATGGCGTTGTGACCTACCGCAATCAGCGCTGGTACGAATACACTGGCATGAGTGATGCAGAGTCGATCGGAGTCGCTAGAGCCGATGCTGTCCACCCCGATGAACGAGATCAGGCTTTGAAGGTGTGGCGAACTGCGATCGCAACAGGAGAGCCTTTTGAAATAGAGTGCCGCTTTCGTCGTTGGGATGGTGAGTATCAGTGGTTTATTTGCCGAGCCGTACCCACCCGAGACGGTGAAGGTCAAATCACAGGCTGGATTGGCACGATTACCAATATTGATGACCAGAAGCAGCTAGAAGCCAGATTATTAGATGAAATTGCGAACCGTCAGCGGATGGATATCGCCCTGCAGCAAAGCCAGAAACGCCTTGAACTGGCCATGGTAGCTGCTCAGTTGGGCAGCTGGGATTGGGATATTCAGACTGGCACAATTCATTGGTCTACCAGTCTAGAGGGCTTACTTGGCATGGCTCCCGGCAGCTTTGATGGGCAGTATGAAACGTTCAGAACCATGATTCATCCTGACGATCTGACCCGGGTTGACCAAGCCATTCATCGCGCGATTTATGATCGGCAAGACTACAACATTGAGTTTCGCTTCATCAAGCCCGACGGGGCAGTGCGTTGGGCATTGAGCTTAGGGCGGGTCTTCTATGATGCCAATGGTCATCCTGTCGCCATGACTGGGGTCGATATGGATATCTCAGAGCGCAGGCAGGTAGAAGCCGATCTGCGCTCCAGTGAAGAACGATTCCGCAACTTAGCAGACCACGCACCCATGAAGATTTGGGTGACGGATTCTACTGGATATTGCACCTATCTCAACCAGCGCTGGTACAAGTTCACCGGGCAAACCGAAGCAACAGGGTTGGGATTCGGTTGGCTGGAGGCTGTGCACCCCGATGATCGCGAATTTTCTAAAGTTATCTTCCTGAATGCCTTAGAGCAGCAAATGGCTTTTCAACTGGAATATCGGTTGCGCCGGCATGATGGTGAATATTGTTGGGCGATCGATGCCGCTAGCCCCTGGATTGGGCAGAATGGGGAATTCAAAGGCTATATCGGCTCTGTGGTCAATATTCATGATCGCAAACAGGCAGAACTGGCGTTGCAAGAAGCCCATATTCAGCTAGAAGCCGCTCTGGTGGCGGGGGCGATCTACACCTGGCGCTGGAATATCGTTGAGGATGTGTTTGCTGCCGATCGCAATTTTGCTCATCTGTTCGGCGTTGATCCTGAGGAAGCGGTCACAGGTGTTTCCCTAGAGGCTCTTCTAAACGGCATTCATCCCGACGATCGCGATCGCATTGTTGCCCGCATTGAACATGCGATCGCAACTGGCGAAACCTACACCGAAGAGTACCGTGTCCTGAATGCTGACGGAGAAGAACGCTGTGTGATTGCTCGGGGACAGGTTGAATATGATGCGAATGGAAAGGCGATCGCTTTTCCGGGTGCCCTCGTCGATATTACCGAACGCAGAAAAACTGAGGAGGCGTTGCAGCGCTCTGAGGAGCGCTATCGTACTCTGTTTGAATCAATGGACGAAGGCTTTTGCGTCATTGAAATGATCTTTGATCAGAACGATCAGCCCGTCGATTACATCTTTTTAGAAACGAATCCGGCGTTTGAGAGACAGTGCGGGCTTTATGACGTCCAGGGCAAGCGGATGCGCGAGCTGATTCCGCACCATGAGGATCATTGGTTTGAAATCTATGGCAGTGTTGCCCAAACCGGAACCCCTGTCCGATTTGAGAATTCGGCTGAAGCGTTGCAGCGGTGGTACGACCTTTATGCCTATCGCGTTGGGCTTCCTCATGAGCGGAAAGTGGCTGTTCTCTTCAAAGACATCACTGAGCGCAAACTTGCCGAAGAAGCCCTGCGCCAGAGTGAAGACCGCTTCCGCATCGCCATTGAGTCAGCCCAACTCGGCACTTGGGACTTGAATCCGAAGACGGGCGTTATGAAATGGGACGATCGGTGCAAAGCTGTATTTGGCATGTCGCCCACAGCCAACATTGACTATGACATTTTCCTAGCAGGACTGCATCCAGACGATCGAGATCGCACTCATCAAGTCGTGCTGCAATCGTTCAATCCTGAGAGCAGCGGTGATTACGACATTGAATATCGCACCGTGGGGCTTGAAGACGGGATTGAACGATGGGTCGCCGCGAAAGGAAAAGCTTTTTGCAATTCAGATGGAGAGGTGATTCGCTTTATTGGAACGGTGCGTGACATTACCGAGAAGAAACAGGCGGAGACCGAACGCGACCAGCTCCTTCAGCGCGAACAGGCTGCCAGAGCAGAAGCCGAACGGGCTAATCGGATCAAAGATGAATTTCTAGCTGTACTTTCTCATGAATTGCGATCGCCCCTGAACCCCATTTTGGGGTGGACTAAACTCCTGCAATTGGGCAGGTTAGACACTGCTAAAACTGCTGAAGCCCTCGCGACCATTGAGCGCAACGCCAAGTTGCAGACGCAACTCATTGATGACCTGCTGGATGTCGCTAAAATTTTGCGTGGCAAGCTGAGCCTAAATATGGCTGCTGCCAATCTATCTTTCGCCGTTGAAGCAGCGATCGGCACCGTCAGTGCGGCCGCTGCTGCTAAATCTATTTCGCTACGGGCTGTCCTACCCAACGTTGGACAAGTCTTTGGAGATATTGCCCGGCTTCAGCAGATTGTCTGGAACCTGTTGTCCAACGCGATCAAATTCACGCCTCAAGGTGGGCGCGTAGACGTTCAGCTTCAACAGGTGGGCACTGAAGTTCATATCACCGTCAAAGATACCGGCAAAGGCATCAGCTCAGACTTTCTGCCTTACCTATTTGAATCTTTCCAACAGGAAGACGCTTCGATCACGCGCAAATATGGCGGTCTTGGACTCGGATTGGCAATTGTTCGTCAATTGGTCGAGGCTCACGGCGGTACTATCACGGCGCACAGCCTCGGGGAAGGGCTAGGCGCGACGTTCACTGTCCAACTGCCTCTCCTCAACGTTACACCGGAGATTCAGCCGCTAGATGAATCTCCACAACAGGAACTTGACCTGACAGGAATTCGCGTGCTGGCGATCGATGACGAACCAGATGCCCGTGAGTTGTTAACAGCACTACTGACCCAATACGGTGCAGATGTTTTAACCGTTGCTTCTGCGGCAGAGGTGCTGTTAAATTTAGAAGTTTTTCAACCGACTGTGCTCGTGAGCGATATTGCGATGCCTGAAGTTGATGGCTATACATTGATTCAAACGATCCGTGCATTACCTCCCACGCAAGGGGGGCAGATTCCTGCGATCGCGCTAACTGCTTATGCGAGAGAGGACGATCACAAACGGGCAATCAGCAGCGGGTTTCAACGCCACATCACAAAGCCTCTTGACCCAGAACGATTAGTTCAAGCAGTAGTAACCCTCGCCCAGAATCAACTCAATGCCTGTTTGTAAGGTGGTTCACATCAGGCATCTCGAACCAGACCGGGAGCGTTTGAAATTGACTTCCAGGCATCGGATGAAGTACAACGCCAGGCTGAAACTGTCTTCACAAGAATCGAATGATTTGTCCGGACGATCTGCCCCGATTGGGAAGAGTGAATTGGTAGATGCACCCTGATTATTTGCCCTGGTTTCTGACCAGGGTTTTTTATTGCCATTTTTTGAAAATCTTCCGGATTGAATCTCCTCAGTCAGAAGAGTGAATTGGTAGATGCACCCTGATTATTTGCCCTGGTTTCTGACCAGGGTTTTTTATCTTTAAAAATCAATCTGAGGATTTCTGGTTCTTCTTCTCGATCGATACTTCTCCAAAAATCCTAAAATCCCCACCGCCAACTGTTCTGGATACTCTTCATGCAATCCAAGTGATCCCGGCATTCGATAAACTTGCACGCCTGAAAAATGTGCTAAGACTTCCACTTCTTGACGAGATTTTGCAGGCATGTTTTCCCCAATCACCATCATCACAGGTACAGGCAAGGGCTGAAACCAGCTAAACCAATCCTCACGCGACTTGGCGCGATCGAGTCCTCCCGTGACAAATGCGGCTGAGGCAAATCTCGATCGCTTCGCCCGTGTCGTCTTCCACTTTTGCTCAATCAGTTCCGGCGTAATGTTCTGCGGATCTGCAAACACATGCCGCTGATACATCATTCTCAGGAACTTACGAGTCGTATTCAGAAAATACAAAAACTGTCCAATCAACGGCAGCCCTACCAATTTTTGCAAAATCCGATATACCCAACGATGTTCCCCCATCGCTGTTGGCAATGGACCTCGCCAAGTTGGGCATACCAACACCACCCATTCCCAAGGCGGCTGCCGCTGTGCTAACTCCATCACATACCCTGCTGAATGACCTGCGGCAATGACAACCACTGGATCAGGAAACATTGCCTGCACAAAATTTCGCAAACATGCCTCATATAAAGCAGGCGTATAAGCAACTGCCGGACGCGACGACTCCCCAAATCCAATCCAGTCGATCGTATAAACCTGATAATTTCCCGCCAACTGTCTCGCTAAGCCGCGCATCTCCGCTCGACTCGACACCGAACTTAATGCCGGAAGCAACAAAATGGGCTGCCCTTCCCCCACCACCTCATATGCCAACGTTAGCGCCTTCCCTTTCCAACTCCAGCGATGCTCTCGCAGTTCAGGACACTCGATCGTATCTGTTGGGGGATATTCGCTCATGCAAAACTGCCTCAGCCGCTAACTCAGTCCTCTATTGTCCAACAAAAAAGGCAGCCTACATCAAATTTTGTAGACTACCCGAATCGAATAGGAGTAATTGAGTGAAACTTTCTGCGATCGTGGCAACAGTTATCGCTAAACTCGTTGAGAATTTGCTGTCTACTGTGTCTCATCAATCATGAGAGAAGTGCAACCAACTTAGAAACCTAAGCATTTTGCCTTCGTAAATTGTCAGATCGCTCGTAACCTCTAATCTTTCTAACAGTCGTCTGATCACTGATTCTGGGAGATTCTACGGCTTTCGTCTAGTCTTCACTACATTTGAGGATTCGTCTTAGTTTGTACGGAGAATTTCATGGCTTTTCTGACCAGATGTCTGACCAGATGGCGAAAATTTCGCGTCTTAATCTCGTATTGATCCAGATAAATCGTCGAGCATTAGGACTGAGTTTAATGAATTTTCTGATAATCTCCGATTTGACCTCCGAAATTTAGCGATCAGCACTACGGATTAGAAAAAACTAATGCAGTACATCTACGAGGCAGACATTGCGATCGCTGCCGCCAAACAAGCAACGATTCTGTGCAAACACGTGCAGCACTCGATCCAGTTGACAAGTTTAGAAAAGCTCGATCAGTCTCCTGTCACGATCGCGGATTTTGGATCGCAGGCGATCATTTGCCGATTCCTCGCTGAACATTTTCCGCAGGATGCGATCGTGGCAGAAGAATCCTCTGCCCTTCTGCGTCAATCTCCGACCCAATTCAGTGCCGTTCAGAAGCTTATTCCTGATGCAACTCCGGAGCAAATCTTGGACTGGATCGATTTGGGACAGGGCAAAGTCGAAGAACGATTTTGGACACTTGATCCGATCGATGGAACGAAAGGTTTTTTGAGAAATCAGCAGTATGCGATTGCGATCGCCTTGATTGAATCCGGCGAAGTCAAAGTCGGTGTTCTGTCCTGTCCTGCGTTTGAAGAGGGCTGCCTATTTGTGGCAATTCGGGGTCAGGGTACGCGCCGAATTTCACTCGAAACTGGCGCATCTCGCGCGCTCTCAGCTTTAGATGCGCCAAATTTTCGTCTTGCTGAAAGTGTAGAAACCAGCCACGGTGACCCAGAGTTACAGCGCAGGATTGCTCGATCGATTGGATTCACAACTCCATCGCTTCAGATGGATAGTCAGGCAAAATATGGTGCGATCGCATCCAGTCACGCCGGACTCTACATGAGACTACCTTGGAAAGAAAAGCCGAACTATCGAGAGAACATTTGGGATCATGCAGCGGGTGCCATCATCGTCGAAGAAGCGGGGGGACAGGTCACCGACATGGACGGCAACCCCCTCAATTTTTCGGCCTCCGCCCAACTGATTGAGAATCGTGGCATCATTGCGAGTTCAGGTGAAATTCATGCAGCAGTGCTGGCATCAATAGCGCAGCAGATGTCCCAAACGACCCCGGACAACCAGCAGGGTGAATAGAGAGATCGTGGCACTCATCACCAAATTTGTTTTTCTCAAGTCTGTGCCCCGCAGGAGTACCTCCATCATGATGGCAGGCAAAACAATCCCGGCACTCGCTAGCATCAAATACAGCTTTGGCTCATGTTTCAGAACATTCGTAATCATCGCCAGTAAAATTCCGAGCGGGATGAAAAATGTGCTGTAGAAGATAAACATCGATGCCAGTGAGAAATCCCACGTGGCAATCTGGACGGTTTGCTCCAATACAAGGAACAGTCCGGCCGTCGCAACGAACCAGAGCACGGACAAAACCATCAACATTCTGGGTGAGAGCCAGTGACGAATCTGTTTTGCGATCGCACGCGATCCGTTGGGGAACATGTGCTGCCAAGCCAGATAAATCGCTGCTCCAATTGCGCCACCAGCTGTATTTGTACAAATATCAATCCAACTCGATGCCCGCCACGGTAGAAAAACTTGCAGCGTTTCTACCAGAAGAGACAGCGCTGTACTCAAGATCACAACGAGTAAAAATGTTGCTTTCGGTCTGAATCTTCGCTGACGCAATTCGTAAGCTAAATCAATCCCAAATGGCATAAATAGAAAAACATTGCCGACAATATCGCTGAAGCCACTTGCATGCTGAAAAAAACTGCGCATTGCGCTTCTGAATGTCACTCCTTCTGCTGTGAAATTAAACGGCAATAGCGTTACCAGCAAAACGAGTAAAACACTACTTAGCGTAATAAAAATCGAACGATGGGAAGAAGAATTGCTCATAGTCTCAAAGCGATCGTGCGTGACTGTTGATAGAATTTGGAGATTTTTCTAATCGGCAAACCGAGTGCTCTCACTCTCTTCATGCTCGGCAGACAGTATTCCGTTCAGGATCAAATCAATCTTGTCCATCTACTGTAGCGAAACTTTTTGAGACTGCAATGTCAGTGCGGACATAGCATAGGGTTTACATGATCTCAATCACAAGAATGAGTGAATTTTCTACTGAATTGTCAGTAATCTACATGGATTCAAATTTGAGGCACCCTTGCACGATTGCCCAATTTCACTTCCTATTCAATCACCCAAATGGAATTTTTTGCACCTCTATTTTGTTTAAGTAAAGATGACCAAGTTTGGATAAAGATTACGTAGAAATACTGGAAAATTATGCAGAGATGGTAGAGACTTGACTCAGCCAACCTTCAGACGATAATTACAACGTCAACCAGGGGCAACGTCTGCTTGAGTCCATAAGTTCTGATCGAGGTCAAGCTCAATGGACTGTGATTTTAGCGTCCTGATGCCGTGAGGTGCAGAAAGTTTATGAGTAGTTCGAGTTGTCGGTTTTGCGGTTCACCACTGCATCATACGTTCGTCGATTTGGGAATGTCGCCACTGTGCCAAACCCATATCACTCCTGAGCAATTAAACGAGATGGAGCCGTTTTACCCACTCCATACTTATGTTTGTGAGAATTGCTTTCTAGTGCAATTGCAGGAGTTCGTGAGTCCCCAAGACATCTTTACTGAGTACGCTTATTTTTCGTCCTATGTTGATGCGCTGCTCAAGAATGCTAGCGATTATAGCGATCTAATGGTTGAGCGCTTCGGCTTCAATGCTCAGAGTAAAGTGGTTGAGATTGCCAGCAATGATGGATATCTGTTGCAGTATTTCCACAAAAAAGGCATTCCCGTATTAGGCGTTGAACCTGCAGTCAACGTCTCGCAAGTTGCAAAAGACAAAGGCATTCCCGTAGTCAACAAGTTCTTCGGTGTGCAGACTGCAACCGAACTTGCTGCCGACGGCAAAGCTGATTTGCTTCTAGGTAACAATGTCTTGGCACATGTTCCCGACATTAATGATTTTGTCGGTGGCATGAAGATTATGCTGAAGCCAGACGGCGTCATCACAATGGAGTTTCCGCATCTGATGCGGCTGATGGAAGAGAATCAATTTGACACGATTTACCACGAGCATTTCTCGTATTTGTCCTTCATGGCGGTAAATCGCATTTTTGCATTCCACGGGCTGACATTGTTTGATGTGCAAGAAATCCCAATTCACGGTGGATCGCTGCGGATTTACGCGCGCCACACCGACGACGAATCGAAGCCGATTAGCGATCGTGTGACTGAACTGTTAGAACGTGAGAAAACCGCTGGATTCGACAAACTCGAAACCTATTCTCATTTCACAGAACAAGTCAAAGAAACCAAGCGCAAATTACTGGAATTCTTGATCACTGCCAAGCAGAAAGGGAAGACCATTGCAGGATATGGTGCGCCTGGAAAAGGAAACACCTTGCTCAACTACTGTGGTATCCGGACTGATTTTCTGGACTACACGGTCGATCGCAATCCTTATAAGCAAGGTAAGTACACGCCTGGAACCCATATCCCCATCTACTCTCCGGACAAGATCCGAGAAACAAAACCCGATTATCTGTTGATTCTTCCCTGGAACGTCAAAGACGAAGTGATGGAGCAAGTCTCTTACATTCGTGAATGGGGCGGTCAGTTCGTGGTTCCTATTCCTGAAGTCAAAATTTACGCCTAGCACTTTTGGGTGTGAGTTTTGATGCGAGTTTTGCCAGTCTTGTGTTCTTGATGAGCTTTGAGTTCTACCGTTGTTCAAATCGATTTATGAGTGGAAGTAGTGTAGGCGCGAGCCTCAACGAAGAGAAACTAATGACTAACCCAACCCAAACCCGACTCCGTACGAAAGACATCATCGCTCAAGACCTTGACTATATCTGTGGCAACCTCACTGAAGAGTTTGGCACGATGGCAGGCAAGAATCTACTCATTACCGGTGGTGCAGGCTTCTTAGGTTACTATTTTGTCCAAGCCGTTTTACATTGGAACCAGAAGCAAGAATCAGCCCAGCAAATTCGCCTCACAGTCTACGATAACTATTCACGAGGCGTTCCGACTTGGCTAACGGATCTCAAAGATGATCCAACTTTGACCTTACTCAAGCATGATATGACTCAACCGTTGCCCGCAGATATGGGCGACTTCCAGTACATCATTCATGCAGCTTCGATTGCGTCTCCCACGTTCTACCGCCGAGATCCAATCGGCACCATGGATGCCAACGTCAACGGACTTCGCAATCTGCTGGAATACTTCAAAAATCAGAAGGATCAAGGTAAAGAAGTTGGCGGATTTCTATTCTTCTCGAGCAGTGAGATTTACGGCGATCCGACTCCAGAGAACATCCCAACTCCTGAAGACTACCGGGGGAATGTTTCCTGTACGGGACCTCGTGCCTGCTATGACGAAGCGAAGCGCTATGGCGAAACGCTGTGTGTGAACTTTGCTCAACAGTACGGATTACCGATTAAATCTGCCCGTCCGTTCAACAACTACGGACCTGGCTTGAAAATTACCGATCGACGTTTACTTCCCGACTTTGCACGCGATGTCTTCAGTGGTCGAGATATCACGATGCTTTCGGATGGTTCACCAAAGCGTACCTTTTGTTATTCGGCGGATTCGATTACGGGTTACTACAAAGTTCTCGTCAAAGGTCACGCAGGCGAAGCTTACAATATCGGAATCGAAACCCCTGAAATCTCAGTTCTAGAACTCGCTGAAAGAGTCGTTGCGCTCTCGAAAGAACTGTTTGGATACGAAGGTCAAGTGATTCGCAAAGTGAGCGAAGACAAGGACTATCTGGTTGACAATCCGGTTCGCCGTTGTCCTGTCATTGAGAAAGCAAGAACTCATCTCGGCTACAATCCAACGATCGGGATTGAAGAAGGACTACGTCGATCGCTAATTTGGTACGAAGGCAATCAAGAAGCGGAGGATGCATAATGCAAGTTTCAATTATTGGAACAGGTTATGTTGGCTTAGTTTCAGGCGTTTGCTTTGCAGAGAAAGGACATCAAGTATTCTGTGTTGATGTCGATCAATCAAAAGTAGACCAGATCAATCAGGGCGTTTCTCCCTTCTATGAGCCTGGATTGAATGAACTATTAGAGCGCAACATTCACACTCGGCTCAAAGCCACGACTGATTTCCGCCAAGCGATTCTCGACACAGATCTTTCACTCATTGCTGTGGGAACTCCATTTGACGGTAAAGAGGTCGATCTGACTTACGTGAAGCAAGTCGCTCAGCAGATTGGAGAAGCACTCAAGGATAAATCGACTTATCACTTAGTCGTTGTCAAAAGTACTGTTGTGCCTGGAACAACTGATCAAGTGGTTCTCCCGATTCTCGAAGCCGCTTCAGGTAAGAAAGCTGGTGTTGACTTTGGTGTGGGAATGAACCCGGAATTTCTCACCGAAGGTGAAGCGATCGACGATTTTATGTACCCGGATCGGATTGTGCTCGGCGGGATTGATGAACAAAGCATCGATATGCTAGACGCACTCTATACGGGATTTGAGAATGTCGATCGCTTAAGAACGAACAACTCCACTGCAGAGATGATCAAATACACGTCAAACTCATTGTTGGCGCTGTTGATCTCTTTCTCGAATGAAGTTGGTAATCTGTGTTCTGCAATTGGCAACACCGACATTGTGGAAGTCATGAAAGGCGTCCATAACAGTCGTTACTTGACAACCGTGCTGCCCAATGGCGAGCGTGTTGTTCCGCCCATTACTAGCTTCCTCGCCGCAGGCTGCGGATTTGGTGGAAGCTGTCTCCCCAAAGATGTGAAAGCTTTGATCGCTCATGGTGAGAAGTATCAAAGTCCGATGCCCTTGTTAGATGCAGTCATTCAAGTCAATCAATCTCAACCGCAGCAAGTCATTGCCCGATTGAACAAGCATTTTCCGTCACTCGATGGAGTGAAGATTGCAATTCTTGGTCTGTCATTTAGACCGAATACGAATGACATGCGCGAAACGCCTGCAATTCCCTTGATCAAAGCACTCAAAGCACAGAATGCATCCCTCAAAGCTTATGATCCGGTTGCAAATTCAGAAGCAGCAAAGTTGATCCGCCCAGAAGAGGCTGAACTTTGCAATAGCTTGAAAGAAGTCCTTGAGAATGTTGATGCGATCGTGCTTGTGACTCGTTGGGATGAGTTCAAAGCCGTTCCCGAACTGATTGCTCAATTTGATCCACAGCCCGTCTTTGTGGATGGTCGCCGAATGTTGGATAAGAATTCGATCCAACGATACGAAGGCATTGGACTTTAAGCAAGACAGCAATCCTTGATCAAGATAATCGCTCGATCAAGGATTGACCCTGGTTACAATTGAAGTAAGGAACCCTTATGCACACCGTTTATTTCGATTCCCCGGTGAGTGACGAAGTTAGACGCGATCGCCTTTACAATGGTCAGCTATTTCTTTACTCTCCTCGCCCTAGCATGTTGGCACTCTGTGAACATGCGCGTCAAATGATTGCAGCGGCATTCGCTCCACTCGATCCGACTCAAGCACAACATCAGTTAAGCGTCGAAGAATTTGTCGCGATCGCTGCGTCACTTAAGCCTAGTTTTATCCATCATCCCAAGTCAAAGCAGCTCATTCAGAAGATTCTGGAAGAGTATGGCTATGACTTAGAGAAAACATATTTTGATGTACCTCGCTTAAAAATCATTACGAGTCACGCCTATCTCACAGCAGGAGTCGGATATCCTTTTCATCCTCACAGAGATACCTGGTACTGTGCGCCTCCAAGCCAAGTCAATTGGTGGCTACCAGTCTATGAATTTGAGTCAGAAAGCTCAATGGCATTCCATCCAAAATACTGGAACCAGGCTGTGAAAAATAGCTCTAGTGGATTTAACTACTACGAGTACAACAATACAGGTCGTAAGAATGCTGCTCAGCATGTGAAGAAAGACACTCGTTTTCAGCCTCGTGCCGAAGAATTTGTAGATATCGATCCACAAGTTCGTCTAGTGTGCGAAGTCGGTGGAGTTCTATTGTTCTCTGGCGCACAGATGCATTCAACTGTGCCAAATACTTCTGGACACACCCGTTTTAGTATCGATTTCAGAACCGTTCATCTCGATGATCTCATTGCCAAGCAAGGCGCACCAAATATCGATAATGCTTCTACTGGAACTGCGCTCAGAGACTTTATGCGAGCGACAGATCTCGCTCAGCTGCCTGAAGAAGTTGTTGCCTTATACGAAGATACTCCTCCGCCTGAAGGCGAGTTAGTGTTTCAACCGCCTGTTGCTCTCGCTGCCTATTAGAGCCAATGAATATTACTGACCTCAAAACAGTGCTTGATCCCCAAGCGATCGGTGAAGATCTGCATCGCTTTGCGACTACGTTATATCCCATCTGTCGTAGCATTACGGGCGATGGCTTCCGAGAAACGTTGCGTCAAATCGAGCAATTTATTCCACTCAAGCGGTATGAAGTGCCCACTGGAACACAAGTGTTTGATTGGACAGTGCCGCGTGAATGGAATATCCGAGATGCTTACGTCAAAAACTCTAAAGGGGAGCGCGTCATTGACTTTAAACAGCACAATCTGCATGTTGTGAACTACAGTGTTCCAGTTCATGAAACGATGTCGCTGGAAGCCTTAAAACCGCATCTATTTAGCTTGCCTGAGCATCCAGATTGGATTCCGTATCGCACGTCTTACTACAAAGATACCTGGGGGTTCTGCTTAACTCATCAGCAGTTGCTCGACCTACCAGAGGATCAGTATGAGGTTTGTATTGACTCAACGTTAGACGCTGGAAACTTAACCTATGGGGAGTACTACTTACCTGGAGAAGTCGAAGATGAAGTCTTAGTCTCTTGTCATGCTTGCCATCCATCTTTAGCAAATGACAATCTTTCAGGAATTGCGATCGCGGTGTATCTTGCTAAAGCCTTGAGTGAGGTTGCTCGCCGCTATTCCTACCGCTTCATCTTCATTCCAGCCACGATTGGGTCAATTACTTGGTTGAGTCAAAACGAAGATCAAGTCCATCGCATTAAGCATGGTTTAGTCCTGAGTTGTCTAGGCGATCCAGGCAGGTCAACCTACAAGAAAAGTCGGCAGGGGAATGCAGAAGTCGATCGAGCTGTCACCCATGTTCTGAGCCATTCGGAGCAGGATCACAACATTATCGATTTCTTGCCCTATGGCTATGATGAGCGGCAGTTTTGCTCACCCGGGTTTAATTTGCCTGTGGGTTGCTTTATGCGATCGCCCAATAGTAAGTTCCCGGAGTACCATACCTCGGCAGACAACTTGGACTTTATCCAGTCTGAATGCCTCGCAGACTCCTTTGTGAAATGCTTAGGAGTGCTGTCAGTCTTAGATCACAATAAGATTTATGTAAACCAGAATCCGAAGTGTGAACCTCAACTCGGTAAACGGGGACTCTATCGATCGATAGGAGGTTCCTCTGGAACTGGATTGAATGAGCTTGCATTACTGTGGACATTGAATTTGTCAGATGGACAACATTCATTGCTTGACATTGCAGAGCGATCAGGATTTAAGTTTGACGTGATTAAGCAAGTCGCAGATGCGTTGATCGAGACTCATCTGTTGAAGGAATCGGCTAACTGAGAAAATTCATTAAGAGGGATATCTGCATGAAAGTTGTTTTGTTTTGTGGCGGTCTAGGCACTCGGTTGAGAGACTATTCGGAAAAAGTTCCCAAACCGATGGTCAACATCGGGTATCGTCCTATCTTGTGGCATTTGATGAAATACTATGCTCACTATGGACACAAAGATTTCATTCTCTGTCTGGGATACAAAGCAGACTATATCAAAGAGTACTTTTTGAACTACAACGAATGCCTCTCCAATGACTTCGTGCTATCCGCAGGCGGCAAGCAAGTTCAAATGATTGGGAGTGACATTCACGACTGGCGGATCACCTTTGTTGATACTGGGTTGTCTTCTAACATCGGACAGCGCCTAAAAGCAGTTGAAAAGTATCTCGAAGGCGAAGAGATGTTCTTAGCCAACTACAGCGATGGACTTAGCAACCTGCCGCTTGATGACTTCATCGATCACTTCATGCGACATGACAAAGTTGCAAGTTTCCTCTCTGTGAAGCCGACTCAGACGTTCCACGTTGTCTCTACTCAAGAAGATGGATTAGTCAAGAGCATTGAACATGTGAACAATGCGGATCTACGCATCAATGGTGGATTTTTTGCGCTCAAGACCGAAATCTTTAAATACATGCAGCCTGGTGAGGAACTAGTGATTGAGCCATTCCAGCGCTTGATTGAGAAAGAGCAATTGGTTGCTTACAACTATGATGGCTTCTGGACTTGTATGGATACATTCAGAGACAAGCAAAATTTGGATGATATGTATTCTCAAGGGAATCCTCCCTGGGAAGTTTGGAAGACCCGCAAAACGCTCTAAGTTGCAAATCTGAGAAGGTGAAAATGCTGAAGTTGATGTTCGATCGAGGAAAAGACGCTGAATATCGGATTCTGTGTCTGGGCGCACACTGCGATGATATTGAAATCGGATGCGGTGGCACGATTTTGAAACTAATCGAAGAGTATCCGAACGCAATCTTTTACTGGGTTGTGTTTAGCTCTAGCGAAGTGCGATCGAAAGAAGCGTTCGAGAGCGCAGATCGATTTTTAGCAGGTGCGAAAGTTGAGAACATTGTTGTCAAAAACTTCCGCAACAGTTTCTTTCCATTCGTGGGTACTGAAATCAAGGAGTACTTTAACGAACTCAGCCAAGCATTTTCACCCGATCTGATCCTGACGCACTACAAGCATGATGCTCACCAAGATCACCGCGTGATTTCCGATCTCACTTGGAATAGCTATCGGAATCATTTCGTTCTGGAATACGAAATTCCCAAGTATGACGGGGATATTGGGAATCCAAATTTCTACGTTCCCGTTAGCGAAGAAATTTGCAATCGCAAGATTCAAACGCTGATGGAAGTGTTTGAAACGCAGAAAAAACGTCAGTGGTTCACTGAAGATACGTTCCAAGCCATCATGCGGCTCCGAGGCATTGAATCGAATGCGCCCAGTAAGTTTGCAGAGGCATTTTACAGTCGCAAGTTAGTGTTTTGATCACATTTTCGCGAGCATCTAAAATGAAGCAGAAAGCCTGATAGTCATTGATTATCGGCTTTCTGCGATCGTATTCATCAAACTGAAAAAAGCAAGATGACTCAATTTGATAACTATGAAGATATCGTTGTTCACTGATTCGCTTAATTTGCTTGCAAAATCGGTGTCAGTTTGACGTGATATTCTGCCTCAAACTCCCCTTTTTTGAAATCCAAACTCCACAATTCTAGCGAACAAGGATCATCGGCTTGAGTCGGGGTGATAAGCAACTGAAAACTGCGTTGAACTGCATCAAAACGACATTCAATCGATTGAATGGCTCCGATTTGACGGCGATCGAGGGCAACTGCTAAA
Source organism: Leptolyngbya sp. UWPOB_LEPTO1 (assembly GCF_017302695.1). Taxonomy (NCBI): domain Bacteria; kingdom Bacillati; phylum Cyanobacteriota; class Cyanophyceae; order Leptolyngbyales; family Leptolyngbyaceae; genus Leptolyngbya; species Leptolyngbya sp. UWPOB_LEPTO1. The sequence continues at coordinate 146,834 of NZ_JAFLCJ010000009.1, forward strand.
CGCAACAATGAATGCAATTGTTCAACGACTCGCCGATGGTGTTTGCTCGTTAAATTTCGGTAGGTTTCATGACGTTTCTTAGGTGCATTTTTACGATGATAGCGAGCAAGATTCGCGATCGTTTCAATCTCCATTTCCGTAAACCCTAACAATTCGGCATGTCGGATCAGATAGTAAGAATGCTTGTGATGCGAAGAATGTCCAACATGGTGCCCGCAGTTGTGTAGAATCGCAGCCGCCCAAAGTAAAATTCGCTCTTCCTCGCCCCAAGTATGCAGTTTGCCCTGAGTTTGATCAAATAAACTTAGGGCAAATTCTGCAACTCGTTGGCTGTGCGCTAGATTCACCTGATACTTCTGTGCTGTTTTGAAGACACTTCGTTCGCGAACCGATTTCTGATAGCGTAGCCGATCTTCAATCAGCCCATGTGCCACCATCCAATCCACAATCACGCCTTCTCGCAGCGATCGCTCACAGATGACGATCGATTCCGCCTTCAATTGCATCATCACTTCCAGCAGAATCATCGCTCCAGGCAAAATAATTTCTGCTCGCCGCTCATTTAATCCGGGAATGACTAAACGCTCTGAAAGACTCATTTTCCGTAACCGATTCACCCAGTCGCGCAAATCTTTTACGGACATTTCGCAGCCATTCAACGGAGTTGGAACTGTGCCAAATTTCTCGCGTGCATTGAGTGCGACTAAAGTTTCGATCGTGCCTGACGTTCCAACCATACGCAGACGTTCTCCAGGTTTGACATGGGCTTGGAGATCCTCAATCGATCGTTCCAACATGCCCCGAATATAAGCCTGTAGCGCATAAAATTCAGTTGAACTAATTGGATCGGTTTTGATATGTTCAGCCGTCAGTCGAACCGCGCCCACCTTGGTACTACTAAGGGTGCGAGGCTCATGCCCATCTCCCAAAATTAGCTCAGTTGAACCGCCCCCAATATCTACAATCACATGCGGCTGATTATCAAAGCTCATCCCCGACAGCACACCGAGATAAATCCGCCTCGCCTCTTCCGCTCCTGAAATTAAATTGACCCAAAGTCCAAGCTCATTCTCAATTCGTTGCAGAAATGCTTGTCCATTCGGGGCTTCGCGGACAGCACTTGTTGCGACCGCAATCACATGTTCGGCGTTCACACTTTTGGCGACATCCTGACATCGTCGGAGGGCTGCCATTGCGCGATCCATTGCCTCTTCTGACAATTCCCCCGTTTTCTTACAAAAATCTCCCAATCGCACGGTCGCTTTCTCTCGTCCAACAATCGTAAACGCAGGTAAATGAGGTTGAATGCGGGCAATCACCATATGAATCGAATTCGTTCCGACATCGATTGCGGCGAGGATGCGGTCTTGATCAGGAGGAATGATGGGAAGCGTCACCGGATTATTCTGGGGTTTCGGGATGGAGTTAACCATGAGACTAGACGTACTGCGATCGAATAAAGGGCTATTAGAGGCAAGAGCGAGAACACCAAACGTCTGACGTGAACAAAAGCGATCGAACTACTTCTAAACTAAGGTTTTACCTCAAATCTTGAGCAATTCAGCGGATCTTTACACAAAAACCGCGCTAAGTTCTTTTATAGACCTGCGATTGACCAATTTTCTATGTGGACTCAGCCGAATCAATCTCCAGAACCGACTTGGCGCGTAATTGCGCGACTTCTACGCTGGCACAAGCCTGAAGGACGACTCATTTTAATGATTCCGGCTCTGTGGGCTGTGGTCTTGGCTGCACAAGGCAAACCACCAGCATTATTAGTCGGCATTATTATTCTAGGAACTTTAGCGACCAGTGCAGCAGGTTGCGTTGCAAATGATCTCTGGGATCGCAATATTGATCCGCATGTCGAACGGACTCGCGATCGTCCTTTGGCTTCAAGAGCACTTTCTGTCAAGGTTGGAATTGGCGTTGGGCTAATTTCACTCTTGTGTGCTGCCGGATTAACAGTTTTTCTGAATCCACTCACATTCTGGCTGTGTGTTGCCGCAGTCCCGGTCATTTTGCTGTATCCAGCCGCGAAGCGAGTTTTTCCAGTCCCGCAGTTAGTGTTATCGATCGCGTGGGGGTTTGCAGTTCTGATTAGTTGGAGTGCGGTCAGTTGCCGTGATACATCAAATTTAGTGTGTCTGACTCAACCGATGTGGTTGCTCTGGGGCGCAACAATTCTCTGGACGTTGGGATTTGACACAGTGTATGCCATGTCCGATCGCGAAGACGACAAACGAATCGGTGTGAAATCAAGTGCCTTATTCTTCGGTCGATACGCGCCTTATGCAATCGCTGCCTTCTACGTCGGAACCGCATTAATTCTTGCGAAACTCGGTGTAGTAATGGGATTAAATGTCTGGTACTGGAGCGCATTAGGGTGCAGCGCGATCACCTGGGCATGGCAATCTTATCAACTCACCCAACCGACAATCCCCCATTCGTTTTACGCTTTCAGTTTCAAGCAGAACGTTTGGATCGGCTTTATTCTCTTAGGCGGCATGATTGCTGGAATCTAGACATCAATCCATTCAACTCGAACGAAGTGAGCCGGACGACCCCAACTGTCCTGCACGCTCGAAACTTCTCGAACCCTCAAGTTAAAGGGTACTGCGGTTGTAATGTACTGCTGGACGATGCGTCCTAACTCTGGGGTCAGTTGTGCAGCAGTCGTTGCAGCCACTCCGAATCCTAACAATTGCTCGATCGGCGTGCGAGGCAACACCAAATGGAACCCAAACGCGATCGCAGCCGTTAACAACATCCCGACTGAAAGATTCGTTCCACAACGTGGATGCACTGCGAGATTCCATTCTCCATGCGTAATTCGGGACAACGCTTGATTTACAGCCCGTCTGACATCAACTGTGTTCGCCTGTCCGTAGAGATAAAATCCCTGCTCGGTCGATAATCCGCCTAAACTGCTATTGTCTTCCCAATCAGTTTGGGGTGAGCTACGCCGATCGGGTAATCCGCTCAAAATCCAAACAGTGGCATGCTCTAGGGCATGAACTTGGCGCACTGTCAGCATTTCTTTCAGTCCTGGAAGAAATCCAATTTTCCTAAGCAACTCAGTGTCTTGAGCCACTTGAGGAGTTGGAAGGAAAAAATTCAAAAACTCATCGAACTCAGAAGCATTTGCAGTCATAACAAAGCAACTTCAGACAATCCTAGAGAAGTTAGTGTCTCAACTCTAGCGTTTGTTTGCTGAAGTTGCAGGGTGGCTGTTGCAAATCGTTGCGACTTTTAGCTGAAAAGATTTGAAAGTGGAACCGCTGCTGCGGGTGCAGGTGGAACGCTTGGCGAATTTGGTGCGACTACAGGACTGCCGACTCCACGCGCCACTTCTACGCCATTTTGCTCCAAAATTACGAGCGGATCAGACCCCCCATTCATTTCAATTCGCTTGACTAAGACCTGTCCACCTGCAATGCGTTGCCCTGCTTGAACATAACGGCTTGTCGCCTCATTGGGAGCCTGAATAATGGCTTGAGGCACACCTGCAACAACAATCACACCTGTTACTTGCACCGATTTCGCAAGAGTCGGATCTGGCAGAGGTGGTAGTGCTTTAATGGGGGATTGCTCTGGCGATTTTGCAGCCACGACCTTCGGATTTGGACGGGATGCAACAGCAGGTTGTTTCGCAATCGAGCGATCTCCAACATTCGGGCTGACAGCAGGTTGATTCGCAGTTTCAGGCAGTTTAATGGGAACTTTGAACGAGACGATCGGCGGAATGCTAGAAAATGGATCTTTGCCTTTGGTATTGATGCCGCGTTGAACTTGTCTCGCCCGTTCTGCTGGGTCAGTTGATTGCAGCAGCCCTGCGACCTTGCCTGCTTTACCTGTCGCTGCGTCTTTCTTGTCTTTATCCTTCTCTGGAACAGTGGGTTTTGCAAAAGCCTGGGTTGGGGTCGAAGGCGATGCCGCTGGAGAAGGACTGGCGCTCGTAACAGTTGGCTCTTCACCCACCGTACATCCGCCTATCCAGACTGTTAATGCGCTCGCGCAAAGTACCAGCGTCCCTTTCGGGATTCGTGCTGTGATTTGCTGTGTAAACCGCTTGCTCATGACCACTCCAAAAATTCGACTTAAAAATTCGCCTGGATCACCGTTCGCAGTACAAGCTTGAAATTGACCCGCAGCAGAGAACGATTCAGTTAGTGCAAGTGTGCCCAAATCCGATGGGTTTTTTACTCGCTGCTAATTTTTGAGCGAATTTTTAGAGAAGCTGGGATTAAGCTTCGCTGCAAACCATGATGCTTTGCAGTTTCTGAAGCCCTTTTTTCACTTGGCGTGAAACCGTCACAGCGCTGATTCCTAGTCGCTCAGCTGTCTCTTTCTGAGTCAGGTCATATAGAAAAACAAATTCCAACACTTCACGAGTGCGCTGTTCTAATTGGACGAGTGCCTGCTGCAGCCGAATTTGATCTTCTTGAGCCAGTTGAAAACTCCGATACCGTGAATCAGGAACGAGATCGCCTAAAAATGCTGTGCCTTCTTCGTCGCCGACAGGAGCATCTAAACTGAGCAGCGCGCGATTTTGCACCGAGAGCCGAATTTCCTGCCATTCCTCGATCGAGATATCCAATATCGCAGCGATCTCAATATCGGTGGGTTGCCGCCGCTCTTTTGCTTGAAAGTCACGGATCACGTGAGTGGCTTGACGTTGTAGCGCTTGCCAACGGCGCGGAATTCGGACTGAAGGGCTTTTGTCCCGTAAGTAGTGTTGGATTTCTCCTCGAATGTAGGGAATTGCAAATGAGCTAAATGCATGACCTTTCGACATATCAAACCGCTCGATCGCTCGAATCAGCCCAATACACCCAACTTGGAGCAAATCGTCGTAACTCTCAGTACACTGATTCATCCAGTGGTGAGCCTCTTTTCTCACCAGTCCAATATTCAATTCAACCAATTGATTACGAATAGCAGCAGTTGCAGTCGTTTGATATTGATGAAGCAGTTCTAAGGTTTCACTTTTGAGGTCGGTAGACACAAGATTAGGCATGACGAATTCAGTGGTTGGCGCAAAAGCTCAAGAAGAAATCAAACCGTTTTGCTGATTCAAACTGTGAGGGTAGGAATCACACCGGAAAGACATTTAGAGAAAGTGAACAAATAATGAAACCGCGTTTCTTGCTCACTTTTCATGACACATAAAACTTATTTCTTCCAGCGAATTTGTTACAACTGCATTTCCACGGAACGTCTGTCTACCGTGATCTTGGTCACTTTTTTAACGAATTTTTAACGAATTTCTGATTAAGATTAAAACTTGTTTTTATCAAAAAATAAATAATAAAAATGGGGCTATCTGCCCCATAAAATTGAATATTTTGAGTTGAGATCGCACTAAGTTGTGGATCTGATTATCGGTAATTACGCTGCAGGTGCAACTCGTGCGTAGAACAATCCACGGATTTTTACCTCGCTTGCTTCACGCGATCCCATATCGGTTTCTGAGGGTTGATCGCTTTCAAAGGTTCCTGCAATTTCGCCCGATGCACTGTCGATTTTTGCAACTTGCAGCGAGATAGTGCCTTTATCCAACTGGAAACGCTTGACGTTTTCCTTTCTCAATTCTTCAGAGTCAGCCGAAGCAGGAAGTGCAACTGCGTTGTCATAGCCTGTGGTCAGACCCCGACCTTTCGGATCAAGGAAGTTGGATGTCCGGTAGGAGGGCACACGGAATTCGCCGGTAAAGTCGGTTGACGTGTTGATGCTCGAAGAACCCGGATCGGTGGTTGCAACTAGACCTTTAATCGTGAACAAGAACGGCACGCGTTCGCCCCCAGGAAGCTGAACGGTAATCGCTTGGAAGTCCAGACCATCTTCTTCGGTGAAGGTCAAGCTACCATCAGAGTTCGATTTTAGGGTTCCTGAAACTGCATCGATCGAGGAAGTATAGCGAGTCATCAACTTCGCCGGGACAAACTCAGCTTCGCGACGCTTGCTCGCCGTTTCTTCTTTGACGAAATAAGATGTGGGTTGCAGACACAATCCAGTGATTGAGTAGGTTTTGCCGCTCTCAATCGGGATAGAGCCACGAGAGGTGGCTTCGATTTGGGGGCAGTTATTTGCCAAGCCCGTGTTACGGATTTGCTCGTAGGTTAAGCCTTCCGTACTGGCAGCGGGAGCTTCACTACAAGCGGTCAAAACACTCAGGCAGAACGCCAACAGTGTCACAATAAAAGCGCGATACCTCATGGTCAACCTCAAAGTAATGTCAAATTTCTGCCAGTGCGTTCGGGCGGGAGTTCAAAGAAGTCAATCTCGGAGAGTGATTCTTAGAAGGGCGCTCTAAACTGCTGTCAGATCTCATGGAGTTTCTAATAAATTCTGGAGTGGCTCTGATCGAACCTCTCATAGCATTTTACAGATATTCGTAAACTTTTTAAGAATCGCCCGCGATCGCATGTGTGGAAAAGTCGATTCGGCGCGATTCGGCTGCTTACGAAGAACGAACGAAATGCTCGAAAAGCAGTACCGTATTAGATTGCGCCCCTACGCTAGGAACGAATTGCATGAATGATGATGATGTGATGTTTAGAGAATATGCCTCGAATTCGGAGGCGCTATCGCGCGATCTCGATCAAATTGCCCAAGAGATTCGGACGATTGCAAAAAACTCGCGGGGAGATGGAATCGCGTTGCTGGCATTGCTGAGAGTTTTAGAAGCCCTCCATCGTGAAATTCGTGAGGGATTCTTCCAAGAGTCTTTGCCCAGTAATCGACAGGCGCTTTACGCGTTGCTGAAAGATATTGAAGCCAGTGGCGGGTGGCCCTATATCCATCGAATGCGGCTACAGGAATTTCTGAATAATTTGCTGGCTGAATCTAGCTTAGATTCGCCTGAATAAAAGTAAAAAGCGCTAGAAATGAAACTCCTAGCGCTTTTCTGAGTGAAATTGTAAAGTTTTGTTACTCGTCTTTTGGTTGACGGCTAGCGGTCTGGATATAGAGAATCAGCAAAAACACGCTCGGCACAAGCACAAACAAAATCGACGCAATAAATCCTAATTCATTAACTTGCATAAAGCCCGATCCCTTCTAAACTCGGCATCAACACTTTTCAGGATACCACTCATTAGGGTTTCGTCTTTACGCTGACTGCCCCGTTGACTAAAGCCTGACAGGCAAGACGATAGGAAGCTGGTTTTTTCTTGAGTTTACGCTCCTCAAAGGCGGTTCGAGGCGAGAGATTCTCCATTCCTTCAACCACTTCGATGATGCAAGTTCCGCACTGTCCATACCCCCCGCAATTCATAAGTTTGCCACCGAGCGTGTAGAGATCCACTTGATTCTCGATCGCTTTAATCCGCAAATTTGCCCCTTGAGCCGCAACGACTTCTTTGTCTTCTTTGATGAATTTGATGCTGGCAGACTGAAACGCAGGTTTCGGCGGTTCAGCGCTCATCCCTTCTTCAGGTTGGACGTCAGAAATCGCTTGGAGGTCAGTATCGGCGGGTTGCATAGTCTTCCTCTTAAAGAGATAAGGGTTAGTATCCACTCTATTTGTAACTCAAATCGCGCCAAAAGTTAAGAATGATTAAGAAGTGAAACGGGCGAGTCGTCGGAATTTCAGGCGATTTCATATTCGCTTGCAATCGTTTCTAACACTGGTTACACTTCTTTATACACTTTCATTTTTTATGAATTCCTTGTCATACTGCCGATTCAACGTTCTAAGGAATGGCTGGATCATCAGAAACGGCGGGGGGACAGGATGCCTTATCTGGTAAAGTTACCCATATTAGGCACTTTAACAAAAGGCTGAAAGAAGCGTTGCAGTAGACGTAATTTAGAGGAGGAGAGTAGTCAATGGGACTACCCTGGTACCGCGTACACACAGTCCTGGTGAACGATCCGGGGCGGTTGATTGCGACTCACCTGATGCATACCGCACTGGTTGCAGGTTGGGCGGGATCAATGGCGCTTTATGAGCTTGCGATTTTTGACCCTAGCGATCCAGTTTTGAATCCTATGTGGAGACAAGGCATGTTCGTGCTGCCGTTTATGGCAAGACTCGGCGTGACTTCTTCTTGGGGCGGATGGAGCATTACGGGTGAAACCGTCACCGATCCAGGCTTCTGGTCGTTTGAGGGCGTTGCAGCTGCCCACATCGTTTTATCAGGTTTGCTGTTCTTAGCAGCTTGCTGGCATTGGGTTTATTGGGATTTGGAACTTTTCCGCGATCCGCGTACAGGTGAGCCTGCACTCGATTTGCCGAAAATGTTCGGGATTCATTTGTTCTTGTCGGGATTACTTTGTTTTGGCTTTGGCGCGTTCCACTTGACTGGATTGTTTGGTCCAGGAATGTGGGTATCGGACGCGTATGGGGTGACAGGGCATATTCAGCCTGTTGCGCCTGAATGGGGACCGTCTGGATTTAATCCGTTTAATCCAGGTGGGGTCGTCGCACACCACATTGCGGCGGGAATTGTCGGCATTATTGCAGGCTTGTTCCATCTCAGTGTCCGTCCGCCAGAGCGTTTATATCGCGCTTTGAGAATGGGGAACATCGAAACGGTGTTGTCGAGCAGTATCGCGGCTGTGTTCTTTGCGGCTTTCGTGGTTGCAGGAACGATGTGGTACGGCAATGCGACGACTCCGATCGAGTTGTTTGGTCCGACTCGTTATCAGTGGGATAGCGGCTACTTCCGCCAGGAAATCGATCGTCGAGTTCAGGGTGCAGTAGCGGATGGCGCGAGCTTATCAGAAGCGTATAACCAAATTCCTGAGAAATTGGCGTTCTATGACTATGTCGGTAACAGCCCCGCGAAAGGTGGTTTGTTCCGTACAGGTCAAATGAACAAGGGTGACGGGATTGCTCAAACTTGGCTCGGACATCCGGTGTTCAAGGACAGCGAAGGTCGTGAGTTGTTTGTGCGTCGCTTGCCGAACTTCTTTGAGAACTTCCCAGTTGTGCTTCAAGATGCAGATGGCGTGATCCGCGCTGACATTCCGTTCCGTAAGGCTGAGTCGAAGTACAGCTTTGAACAAGCAGGTGTAACGGCAAGCATTTACGGTGGAAAGTTGGATGGTCAGGTGATCACCGATCCAGCGCAGGTCAAACGCTTTGCGCGTGCGGCTCAGTTGGGTGAACCGTTTGAATTCGATCGTGAAACATTGAATTCGGATGGTGTATTCCGGACTAGCCCGCGTGGATGGTTCACGTTTGGTCATGCGGTCTTTGCATTGTTGTTCTTCTTTGGTCATATCTGGCACGGATCTCGGACGATTTTCCGGGATGTGTTTGCTGGGGTTGACCCAGATTTGTCGGAAGAACAAGTCGAATGGGGACGGTTTGCGAAAGTGGGTGATAAGACCACGCTTCGGGAACCTGTCTAAATGGTTTAACGGGTCTAGGCAGGTTGCTTAGGCCCGGTTCGATTCTTTTGTTGGGACACCATCATGGAAAGTGCAGCGTATATTTTGATTTTGGCTTTGGCGATCGGAGTTTTGTTTTTTGCGATCGCATTCCGCGAACCTCCGAGAATTGGTAAGTAAATCCTTCTGTGAAAGAACCCGTCTTGACTCAAGACGGGTTCTTTTTTGCGCTGATTTTGGGCAGGGTGATTTAGGATGTGAAGGTTGGGTTATCTGAGCTTGTGAGCGTTTCTTCGCGTCAAATGGATTATTCTAGTCCGACTCGCTATCGAATTCGGGCTGTTCAGCCGCAGGATTTGAACGAAATTGCGGGAATTTTGGTGGATAGTTTTCCGCTGTATCCGCCGTTTTTGCCCTGGTTGGGTGCGATTATTCGAGTCGGAATTTATGAGGATTTGCGGAGTCGAGCGCGCTCAATGACCTCAAACTATGCGTGTCTCGTCGCGATCGATACGACGCATCGGGATGAATTAATTGTGGGAACGGTGGAAGTGGGGATACGCAGTGCCAATCCTTGGCAGCCGAAAACGAGCCAGTATATTTATTTGTCAAATTTGGCGGTGAGAGAAGAATTCCGGCGGCAGGGCATTGCAGAACAGCTGTTATTGGCGTGTGAGCCTTATGTAGAAAGTTGGGGCTATCGCCAGATTTATCTGCACGTTCTAGAGACGAATCAGGCGGCGAAAGCATTGTATTTCAAGTTGGGGTATCGATTGGAGGAAATTCAGTTGAGTTGGGATTGGTTTTTAGGAAAGCCAAGACGGATGCTGTTGCGTAAGGAAATGCGATCGACACATGCAAGAGAGGCTTAATCTGAATTTCCCAACTTGCTGTTAGCGTCCCATGCTGTGTACAATTCGCTGCTCCTTGAGGTTTAGAACCCGCCAAGGGTGCCTGTGTTGAATTAGCTTCTGTTCATGCCCTGAGGAAATTGACGTGGAAATGGATCAGATTGTCTTGCTCATTACGAGTCTTCTAGCATTCTATCTGGCATGGAATCTGGGCGCGAATGATGTTGCAAATTCGATGGGAACCTCGGTGGGTTCTAAAGCTGTCACGCTCAAACAGGCCTTAATCATTGCAGGAACTCTAGAATTCACGGGCGCAGTCTTGCTTGGTCAAACTGTTTCTCAGAAACTCGTTACAGGCATCATCAATCCCGCCCAATTCACGCCCCAAATCTTGCTGATTGGGATGATTTCGGTCTTAATCGCCGCAGGAGTTTGGTTGAATATTGCCACAGTGTTTGGATTTCCCGTGTCGTCTTCTCATGCAACTGTCGGCGCGATCGCAGGCGTTGGCTATCTCGCGTTCGGCAAAACTGCTGTCAATTGGAGCACGATCGGTCTTATTTCTCTCACTTGGGTGATCACTCCCTTAGTGAGTGGCACGATCGCGGCTGTTTTTTACAGTTTGATCAAACAATGGATTCTCGATCAACCTCATCAACTCGAAGAATGGATTCCCTGGCTCAGTGCCGTATTGATTAGCGTTTTCGGTGTGATTGTCTTTCCGACGATCGCCAAACCGATTCAAACTATTATTCATTTACCGATTCCATCTATTTCACTCATGCTTGGAGTCATTGGAATCGGAACGTTATCCGTTTATGGATTCCAAAATTTACAGACCGTAGAAGCGACGATCGCTAAATTTCAAGTGGTCAGTGCCTGCTTTGTCGCGTTTGCTCATGGCTCAAATGATGTTGGCAACGCGATCGCACCCTTTGCCGCGATCGTCTACATTCTGCAAACTGGAAACTTGCCGTTAGAAGACTTCCAGATTCCAGTTTGGAGTTTGATACTCGGTGGAGTTGGCATCGTTGCAGGGTTAGCCGTCTTAGGCAAAAAAGTGATTTCAACGATTGGAGAAGGAATAATTCCTTTGCAGCCTAGCGGCGGACTTTGTGCAGAACTCGCAACAGCAACCACAATATTGATTGCCTCTCGTATGGGATTTCCGGTTTCGACTTCTCACGCTCTAGTGGGCGGTGTTGTTGGAGTGGGATTTGTTCAAGGCATGAAAAGCATTCAGTTTCAAACTCTGAGATCGATCGGTTTAACTTGGTTTGTGACGATTCCCATTGCTGCTGTGCTCAGCGGAATTTTATTTTTGATTTTGCGTACAACTTTCATTGAATTTTAGACAATAGAGTTTATCAACTCTTCACTGGGCACTATAGGTTGTGAAGTTATCTACAGCCGGATGTCAAGGGTGAAGACCGATGGAGCAAGAGCAATCATGGGGTGATTCGCGCCCACCGAATCAAAATGAAGAGATTTCTGCTACATCTGGTGCAAGCACCGATCGGCGGGAAATTACGGAACTGCGCGAGGTGAATGCGCAGTTGAGGAAAGAGGTTGAAGAGTTACGGTCTCAATCTCAGCTTTCTCTCAAGCCCCAAAAACCTAAAGTATCAAAATTAAGGTTGGGGCTTTGGCTCGTTTTGCTTTCGACTTTTGCGCTGTCGATTCATAACGTGATTGTCCGCATCACGATCGGGCAACCGATTCGATTATTTGGTCTATTTTCCGCGGGTGGCTTTATCCAGCCGACAATCGGGAATTCGTTATTGATTCTCTGGATGCGAATGCTGGTGGTCGTGCCTTTGATGATTGGCATTGCGGGATTTCTTTACCCTCCGGTTTGGCAAGATCTTCAGAAAGTCCTGCTGAAGCGCGATCGTCGTCCGCTTTGGCACATTATCGGCAGCGGTATTTTTCTGTTTTTGTCACAAGTTCTGATTTATATTGCGATCGCACAAATTGGGCCAGGTGCTGCGGTCACGATTCTATTTATGTATCCGCTGCTCACGGTTCCCCTCGCTTGGTGGTTGTTTAACGATCGACCAACTCGTCTGCGGGTTGTCGTGATGGGATTGATTTTGTTGGGTGTAATTTTGACAGCTATTCCCAGTTTAATGGTCGCAAAACTGGGCGGAGGCGTGTTTTTTGCCATATTCTCCGGAGCGGCATTCGCGCTGTATTTAATTTTGATGCAGCTTGGATTTCGCAAAGTGCATCCGGTTCCCGTCAGTGTGGTGCAATTTCTCACGGTGCTCGTTTGTACGAGTGTGAGTCTATCCTTACCACTTCAATTAGGGGTTGCAGTTTCAGCGACGGGCAGACCTGGATTATTCATAGGAGGTCTAGTCTTGGGGGCGTTCACTCTCGTCGGATACCTCTCGAACAATTTCGGGGTGCGCTATATGGGGGCGGCACAAGCTTCGATCATCGCATCGAGTGGTCCTGTGTTAACGGCGTTGCTAGCCGCTGTGATCATCCGTACTAAGTTAGATTGGGTACAAATTGCTGGAATTTTGCTTGTGACGATCGGGGTCACTGCTCTGAGCTTTGAGCGGATGAGAAAGACCGCAAAATCTGCATAATGGGAAAGGTGTTACTCAAATAATGTGATGCGATTTGCGGTTTCAAGTGGATCTGGGCAAGTTTTAGCGAATGGGTCGTTGCGAATTCAGACTGATGAGTCTGGAGTGCAACGACTTTGTTTTGAAAGCGATCGTGGAACTTTCATTGTGGGTGGTGAGATTGGCGAAGATGGAGATCTCACTGAGGCAGGGCAGGAATTGTATCGGCAATTTTTTCGGGCCTGGGGTGTGATGGGAATTAAGATGACTTCGCTCTAATATTCGCAAATTGGAGATGAGAGAGAAGCGAATTGTTCTCTATCTTTCATGGAATTTGAATTTCGACTCTGCTCAACCTGTGAAGACCTCGGATCTAGAGGGTTGAGCAAAGTCGAAATGTAGCGCGATCGCTCAACTTAGCGATTTAATCGCGATGCAAGTGAAAGAAAACCTTCAAATTGCACTTGATTGTCTTTGATCGAACTCGCACCGCTAATGCTCCGAATGCTACTCAAGCTATCTTGAAGCTGCGTGGCAAATGGATTGCTTGACCTCGATGCACCGAATATCATCGGAAACGCCGCAGTGTTCAAAAAGCTCATGAATGCGCCTTGATTGACATAGAAATAGCCTAAATTCGCATCGGGGAAGGGTGCGATCGCAGATTTAAAGTTGGCAGATTGCGGTAGAGTCCGAGTCGGTGTCGGGCTAAACTCGCTCATTGATCCGCCTCCAAATAACATCACTAAAGTCTGCTCATCTGTCCAACCATGACTTAAGAAATTCAGCGATCGACCTTTCTCAATGGATCCAAAACTCGTGACAGGTTGACCTGCCAGGGTAGATTGATGGACGAGCGCTTGCCCTAAACGAGGGGTGACAAACTCCTGGAATTTCTTTAATCCCGCTTCGGCGGCAGCGCGATCGTCTGTTTGCACCATCATGCCGAAGGCAATGTCTAACCCTGGCGAAATCGAGGGAATAAATCCTTGGCGAGTCGGATAAGCAAATATCGCGTACTCTCCATTCATCCAAGGGAAAATATCGCGATCGTCCACGCCAATGAAATCCTGCATCCACTTCCGGCTTTGTTCCAAGTTTTTCTTCCAGGATGGCTGCGATTCTAGTCCTAGCGTCAATGCTTGCCAATACAGCGCTAAATTCTGGCTATTGGACATCATGTAATTGACTTCTGGCAGGCGACTGAGAATCTGATTGCGAGTGGTCAACGGAGTTAACAAATTCTCTGGAACAGATTGAGTCAAATTCACGGCAAATTGCGCGCGTAATCCTGTGGATTCTGCCCAGACAAAGCCTTCGGCGGTGTCATAAAACTTTGCCAATGGATCCAGTAAACTCGGATCGAGCACGGGTGGCACAGGTAGGTTGGGATTTTTCTTGGTCAGTTCTTCAATCTGCTGTTGATTGAGTTGAGTAAACGCTTTGAGAAATTTGCCATACTCGCCATAGAGCGTCACGATCGATTTAAGCGCTTTCGGGTTTTGCTGAAATTTTTGAAACTTAGGATTTTCACTCAGCTTGCCTTGTGCATCGAGCAGTTCTTGAATCGCTTCCGTTGAAGTTGAACTGACAAAATGATTGGGAAGAACCGCGATCGCAAATTTGGGTTGAGTCGGAACGAAACTTGAGTCTTCTGAATCAGGGTCAGGTGCATCAGGCTGAGGTTTCTTGACAGTCGCTTTAGGCTCAGCTTGAATCGGTATTTTTTCTGCTTCAAACTCCAGGATCGTCACGCCTTTATACTGCGCTTCTTTCGGGGCTTTCTTGCGGCTTTTTTTAACACGATCGACATATTGCGCCAAAGCTGCCGGGTCTTTCACATCGGAAATCGTCACGATGCTTTTCGCTGAAAGAAAGGCAACTCCAAACTGCTCGCCTAGCCAGGGTTTAATATCTTTCTCGAAACTTGCATCTTTTTCAGTGGGATAGAGCAGACTGCCTGGAAATGCAAATCCGTCGGGGAACAACTGAAACTGGCTTAATTCTTGCCAGCGATCATCTTGCGTGTTGACGAGTACGACTCCGAGTGTTTCAGACGGGAGAATTGTCGAGAGAGAGAGCCGGGTTGGCTGAGTCAGGGGGGCAACGACAGGAGTCGGCGCAGTCACCGCTTGAGCAGGACGAACCGACAAATCTGAGAAACTGGCTAGACTCAATACAGCCAGGGTTGAGAGCGCAGATCGTTTTAGCAACATGAGTTCACGTGAATATTGCGATTAATTTAGATCCTCGCGATGAGGATGAAATTACTGAGAAACTTCAGTAATCTTTACACAAATAGAATTCCCAAAAAGCGTACGGGAGCGGTGATTTGACGACTTTAGAGACATTTGAAATTGAAACGGCTGAGACACTTCTCCGTTTGCTAGTATTGCTGCTGTTTGTGCTAGCGGTTGCCTTCTTCGTGGCGGCAGAACTCGCGATCGTATCGGCTGCAAAAGGCGAAATCGATCATTTAGCGCAGCAAGGCAATCGTGCAGCACAGCAAGTTCAATATGCCCAAAACAATTTAGGGCAATATTTATCGGTAACGCAGACGGGGACAACGGCGGGTAGTCTGGTTTTGGGTTGGTTGGGGGAAGGGGCGACCGTGCATTGGATCGAACCGTGGATTGCGCTACTCCCGATCGCGCATTTGCCTGCGATGATCACGACGCATACGATTGCAACTGCGATCGCATTTCTGATTGTTACGTATGTCGAAATCGTACTGGGTGAACTGGTTCCAAAAGTATTAGCGGCTCATGCGCCAGAAAGAACAGCACTGTTTCTGATTCGTCCGCTGCAATTTTGCTTTTATCTCTTCTTTCCAGCGCTCGTGATTCTGAATGGAACCGTTCGATTGTTAACGGGGCGGATTACTCAGAAAGAAAATCATCAGGATGCGCTCGTTCCGAAAGACGCTCACTCGATCTTGCTCGCTGGGACGGTGGAGGTGAGCCAACTGAATGAGCAATTTGATTTAGGCTTATCTGCAAGTGATGCTTATCGGACGATCGCGGGATTCATGGTGCATCATTTAGCACGGGTTCCCACAACAGGTGATCGCCTTCAGTGGGGAGAGCTAGAACTGGAAGCAACGCGGGTGGTAGAAAATCAGGTCGAGAAGATTTTACTTCGGCGCGTGACGAGTCCTTTGATCGCTGAAATTGGTGAGAAAGAACTAGCTACGCGCTCTTAAAACGTGCAAAAACTCCGAGTCTGTCAAGACTCGGAGTTCTAATCGGAGGTCTAAGAGGCTATGCGATCGCGCCTGCGAGGCTTCTTTGTGGCAGAGAATTTCTCAAGCGATCGCCATACAGAGCTAAAGCATTGCCGCTCAGTAAGAGTTTGAGGTGATCACGATCGTAGTTCGTCACTTCAGCTGCCGATTTCACGCAGTCTCGCAGTACGCCATCCCAATGACCGTAGTCACCCGAGAAGCAAGCGAGCCGTTTACCCATCTCGCCCATCGCGGCAGGGAGATAAGCCGGAGCCGGATCGTCAGACTCAAACGACGTAAAGATTTGACCACGCTCGAAGTACTCCATCGGATCGCGATGTTTCAGCTCAAAGTGTTCGTACAAGCTAGCATCATTGATCTTGGTGGGATCGTGCTGCTTCGTCCACAGTAGATCGAATAAGTTCTTCGCTTGGGTCACAATGCTGCTGCTATTGTGCGCCCCTTGCTCTTGAATCATCAGCTTCGTAAACTCAAGTGCGGAAGGACGATAGGGATGCTTCGGATCAAAGTCCCGAATCCGTTTTTCCCAATGTTCATGGAAAGAATGCGCCAAATCGGGCAGCCAACCGCATCCGCCTTCTAGGAAGCCAACTCTCAAGGTTGGATAGCGCTCAAACACACCGTCAAAAACCATTCGAGCCAGTGCTAACTGTTGCTGGTTTCGCTGCACGAAAATATGGCTCAACACGAAAGTTTCGGTGTGATCCGAGAGTCCGCCCACCATGTAAGACCCAGGCCCGCCATGAATGCCCAAGGCAATATCGAGTTCAACCGCAGCTTGGATAATCGGCTCAAAGTCAGGATGTGAAATTGTTTTGCAAGTCCGAACTTCGGGAAACGCTTCCGGCGCTTTTGGATGGGGAATGGCAATATTTGGAGGCACTGCAACCCCAATTAAGCCTAATTCCTCGACGCAGCGATGCATCTCTTTCACCGACTCTTGCACATCTTGAATCGGTAAAACGCCGATCGCTTTCAAGCGGTTATCGTAGCCCTTACAATCCTCGGCAATGTAGTTGTTGTAGGCTTTGCAAAGCGCGACGGCTAAATCTCGATCGAGATAACTGCCAAAACTGAGATTCCAAGTGCCATAAATGACTTGAACATCGACCCCTTCTTGATCCATGTGCTCAAGTCGCGTGCGATTAAACACAGCACCCAACGTCGTTTCGGGATGCAGATTCCGGAATCCACCTTTTCCGAGTCCTTGAGGTTGCGGGAACAGCCGCACCAAATCATTTTTTCCGGTTGCCGGATTGAAATCGACGATGCGCATCCGTTGATCGCCGAGATTATCAACAATTAATGTCACACGATCGCGATATTCAGGTTCAATATAATCGCGAATCACAAGCGGATTTTCAAGTTTATGAGCATCGGCATCGATGACCAATATGCCGTTATACATAAATGATTACTCCAAAATGAATGTTATGAATGAGCGTTGAAACGTTGAAAAATTTCTCGAAATCCAAACCAATGATCAAATGACCAAGACAATGAAGCGAGGATGGTAATGCCAGGATATTTCACAAAGGCGGGGTGATTTTTTTCAAACACGGCATGACCGCCCAAAGCAAAAACCTGAGTCAGAACAAGACACACAAGTGTCCATCGCCAGTCAATGAATAAAAAAATCACAGCGGAGATCGCTAACGCATTAGTTAAGTGATGAAGTTTTTGATTAATAGGGTGTTGGTGAGATGCAATGAAATGAGTCTTTGCTTCACGGTAGTAGCTCATGAAATCGTTCATGAGTCCCTCCTATTGGACACGGTTTTCCGAACGATAACATAAGCATCTGGAGGGCAATAACCGCTCAAGCATTCGTAACGCGGCAGTCTAAATTTGTAATTTATAGAAAAATAAAGTAACAAAAACTTTAGCTAAAATTTAGAATTTGTGAGTGTGCCAACGATTCGGCATCGCGTTTTTTCAAATATAAATGTGCCAACCTAGGTGACTTCGAGATTGGCACATTGATGCAAATGCTTTTTGTTGTGTTGTCCGAAATTTATAGCTGCCAAAAATTGGGATTGTTGATACCGAGTCCGATCGTACTGAAACCCAGTGTCGAAGTATACGATCGACCAATATTTGCAAAGGCTGAACTCCCATTGGGTCCTGAAACTGCGCCTGTTTGGATCATGGATAAAAATTGATTAAAAGCAGTCAAGGTCGCTGCCCAATCTGCGCCGCCTTGAAGATCTTCACTGGCAGGTGGAGTTTCTTCAAAATTGAGATCAGAAATAATCATAAATGGCTCCTACAAAAAGAATAAAAATCGCGCATTCAAGAAGTATTAAATACGCGATTTATGTCGAACTTCAAGAGAAGAGTAGCTTAGAAAAAAATCGGTTTTCTAAACTTATGCACCCAATGCGATCATGCTAAAACCACCTGAGTTGATTTTCACGTGTTGAGCATTAGCGAACGATGCTGTACCAAGAGGGCCAGACGTTGTGCCCGATTGCATAGCCGAAAGCTCTTGTTTGTAGTAGTTACCAGTGATCGAAAGATCAAGTCCACCTTCGAGTTCGTTTGCTTCAACTGCGATTTCTTGATAGGTCAATTCATTGATAATCATGATGTTCTCCGTTTGGGTTGAATGTTTTTGTGGTTAACAACTTTGATTTGAAGCTGTTATGTATAAGGTATCGGTTTGAATTTAGAAATAGGGCATATCTTGCTATTTATGTAGCCAAAATGGCGTAGTTTTTTAGCACTGCCAAAAGCAAAGCATTGTAAAATTCCTCTTAAAATTCAGAACAGGCTAGGTTTTTGCGAGACAATGACGGCAGCCTCGAATTCTCAAATTCATCGATTACAAGTCTGTATCTATGACTGCCACATCCACCGATTCAACATTTTCAACGTCTCAATCCCTACAGCATCAGATTGTCATTGTCGGAGGAGGGGCTGCCGGAATTACGGTTGCTGCACAATTAATCGCTCAGGATGCAGCCCTAGATGTTCTGATTATTGAGCCATCCTCTCAGCATTATTATCAGCCTGCTTGGACAATGGTTGGCGCAGGCTGCTATTCCTATGAAGACACCGTGCAGCCTGAGCAAAATTGCATTCCGAACGGTGTGAAATGGCTGCAAGACGCGGCTGAATCTTTTGATCCTGAACAAAATCAGTTGCGAACCCGCGATGGCAAAACTGTATCCTACGAAGCGTTGGTCGTCTGTCCTGGTATTCAACTGAACTGGAAGGCAATTCCAGGATTAGAAGAAGCATTGGGTAAAAATGGCGTGTGTAGTAACTATGCGATCGCAGGCGCAAACTACACTTGGGAATTGCTGAATAACTTTAAGGGAGGGAATGTCTTATTTACCTTTCCTGCAACGCCGATTAAATGTGCGGGTGCGCCTCAAAAAATTATGTACTTGGCGGACGAGATTTTTCGCCGCAATGGAGTCCGAGAAAAATCGAATCTGCTTTACTGCACAGCGGGTCCTAAGATTTTTGCGATCGAAACATTTGTTTCTCCTTTAATGCAAGTCGTCGAACGCAAAGGAATTCAGCTGAAAACGAAACATAATCTCAAGGAAATTCGGGGTGAGGCGAAGGAAGCCGTTTTTGAAGTCACCACCGATGCGGGGACTGAAACGATCGTAATGCCCTATGAGATTCTGCATGTGGCTCCACCGATGAGCGCTCCGGACTTTATCAAAAATAGTCCGCTGGCTGTCTCTGCGCCGGGAGGTTGGGTAGATGTGCATAAACACACGTTGCAGCATCAGCGCTATCCCAATGTGTTTAGTCTCGGCGATGCTTCTTCGTTGCCGACCTCGAAAACGGCTGCTGCCATTCGTAAAGAAGCGCCTGTACTCGTACAAAATCTACTCAGTCATTTGCAGAAGCGACCCTTAGAAGGAAATTACAACGGCTATAGCTGTTGTCCCTTGATTACTGGATTTGGCAAAACGATTTTGGCAGAGTTTGACTATGACGGTAAGCCAGAGCCGAGTTTTCCACTCGATCCGACTCAGGAACGCTACAGTATGTGGATTCTCAAGCGACATGTGCTGCCCTGGGTTTATTGGAATCGCATGTTGAAAGGCAAACAGCACGAAGGAGAAATTATTCGCTCATTTGTCTGATAGATTGGAGCGTTTCGACGTTGAATCAGCGATCGAGTCGCGATCGCTGATTCAAAAAATTGATGGGGAGATGGGGAGAAGCAACCATGATTTCAGATCTTCCCCCTATCTCCCCATTAGATTTAGGGCTTGCTACGCATTCAAATACCGTTCAACAATCTGGACAATCCGTTCTGATGCCAGTCCATCTCCGAACGGACTGACTGCATTCGCCATCGTTTGATACGCACTTGCATCACTCAATAACGTTCCAGCTTCCTGCAAAATACGATCGGGATTTGTTCCAATCAATTTTGCGGTTCCCGCCATCACTGCTTCTGGTCGCTCTGTCGTTTCTCGCAGCACCAACACGGGCTTACCCAGGCTCGGCGCTTCTTCTTGAATTCCGCCTGAATCCGTTAGCAATAGATAACATCGCTGCATTGCGCCGACGAGTTCGGTGTAATCCAATGGCTCTGTTAAAAAGACGCGCGGGTGATCTCCCAAGATTGCGGTCAAGGGTTCTCGCACGGTCGGATTGCGATGCAAGGGTAACAACAAAGCTGTATCTTCAAACTGATTCAAGACCTTCAAAAATCCTTGAGCGATGTCTTCGATCGGTTGCCCCCAATTCTCGCGCCGATGCACAGTTGCCAGGATCGTTCGATACTTCGACCAATCCAGTCCCGGAATCTCACAAGCAGGTTGACGATTCGCAACTGTTAACAACGCATCAATCACAGTATTTCCCGTCTGATGAATTTCTCCCAGAACGCCTGATTTCTGTAGATTTTCTACCGAAAGCGAAGTCGGCGCAAAGTGAAGTTGCGTAATCTGGGAAACTAATCGTCGATTTGCTTCTTCTGGATACGGATTAAACACATTCTCGGTTCGTAGTCCTGCTTCGACATGTCCGACCGGAATTTTTTGATAAAACGCTGCTAACGCTGCTGCAAATGCAGTCGTTGTATCGCCTTGTACCAAAACCATGCGGGGTTGAAGCTTCTGAAATAATTCCTCTAATCCTCGCAGCGCCCAACACGTAATATCCGTTAAGCTTTGCTTCGGCTGCATAATCGCTAAATCATGCTGCGGCGACAGTTCAAAAAAATTCATCACCTGATCAACCATCTCGCGATGTTGCCCGGTTAGCACAATCTGAGTCTCGAACAAGCTCGATCGCTGAAACGCCTGAATCACCGGAGCCATCTTAATCGCTTCAGGACGGGTTCCCACAATCAGACAAACTGGAATTGGCAACTTTAACATCACGACTCGTTTAATAATTTCAACAGCACACGATCCCGTTTTCTGCTTTTTCCGTAGAAATCCGGAGTTCGCTCGATCGCCCAATCATCATAAATCGGGATCAACCTTCTCAATATAATTAAGAAATGTAAAGCATATTCTCATAAAAAAGCCCGACCGAAGTCGGGGGAGTCAGACCAGTTCACCGAATGATGATTAACAACGCACCCTTACTCTTCAGTCAGGTTGCAGGTCAAGGGGCAAGAAGCATACACAGAAGTATGCAGAGGGTTTTCGTTGCCGCTTAACCACCGTAAGAAATCAACTTCTTGGGGATGGATGCCTTTTGAGGTCAGCCAAGCAGCAGCCAGCATTACGCCAACTGCGTGCACACCCAGAACGCTAATTGAAACAAATAAGATCGAGCTAAATGGCAAAATCGTGTCCAAGACAAACGCCGCGAGTGCGCTCACTGAGACAACTAAAACAAAGACTGGGAAGCCAATCACAATCATGCAGACAGTCAGCGTGAAAACCCAAACCGAGAAGCTTTTCAGTGTAAACAAGACAGCAGAAGTTTCAGGGCTTTGACTGTTAGCCAAGGTCATAACTTTACTCCCAGAGTATAGAGGTTTATTTGATAGTGCGAAAACTTGTACGAGGATATGAAAACGAGAAACTCGTCTGACTGGCGGTTTCAGCAACCGCGCTTTGCTCATGAAAGTAGTATATGGAAAAGATTAGAAATAGTGAATAGTAGTTAAAGAAAGTTTAAATTTGTAGTGAATCTATGACAACGATTGAGTGAGATCACTGAATCTGGGTTCGCATTGTCACTGGGATTTCCACTGAGGATAAATACTTATCTTCCCTCACTCTGTTTTGCCATAAGAAATCTGCCACTGTCAACCCCACGATCGACGTTATTTGCGTAATCTTGATGGGAACTATTACGCAGTCAGGGCTGCATCGTTTTTGAAGACATGGAATTTTACGGAGGTTATTTCTGTAAAACTCACCATCATGACACTTACGCATTCAAATCCGAATCGTAGCCCTGCACACGACTCATCCTCGTTTGCAGGCTTTTTCTATGGCATCGCACACCCGCAAAATCGTTTTTCTCGCTAGCCAAGTCACACTGCTGTGTCTCACGAGTGTGCTGATCCCTCGGGCTGGACTCGCTCAAACGAGTCCAGCAGGTGTTCGGAAACTGGCAGCAGAAACGCAGTCTCAATCTGCAATTGCTGCGCTGAAACGACAGGGCAATCCTGCCATCAAAACGCTGATTCAGCTCGCGAGAGATGAGAAAGAGCCGCAGAAAAACCGAATTTTTGCGATCGTAGCCTTGGGTGAGTTGAATGCGCGCTCAGCGATTCCGGTCTTGAGTAATTTAGTCAGTGCTAGCCCAAAAGCGATTCGGCTAGCGGCACTCGATGCATTTACAAAGATTGAAAATCCTGGAAAAGAAGCGGTTGCTGCTCAAGTTACTGCCCTCAAGGATAAAGATACTGAAATTAAAATTGCGGCGGCTCAGGCATTAACGAATGCAGGGACTGAAGCCAGTCTCGCCATCACAGATTTGATTAGTGCACTTGCAGATCCGAATTTGAAGGTGCGAGTCAAGGCGGTTGATGCGATCGCAGCGGCAGGCTCGCAAGCCAAACCCGCGATCGCAGCTTTGATGGATACTTTGAGCTCACAGGAGCGTGAATTTAAAAAAGCGGCAGTCATTGCATTAAGTAAGTTAGGACAAGACGCAAAACCTGCGGTGCCGATCTTGGCGCAACTGCTTGCAGATCCGGATTCTGAAATTCGAGTTGCAACCGCGACAACGCTAGGAACATTAGAAGGCTATGCGGCTGAAGCAGTTCCGCAATTAGCTCGGGCATTACAAAACCCGGATCGCAATACGCGATCATTTGCCGCATCGGCCTTAGGACGGATTGGAAGTCAGTCACAACCCGCGGTTCCTGACTTGACAAGATTACTCAAAGATTTCGATAAAGATGTGCGAGCGAGCGCTGCAACTGCCTTAGGACGGATTGGGTTAGAAGCGCGATCGGCATTACCTGAATTAGTGAATGCTTTGAAAGATGAAAATGTAGGAGTTCGAGTCAATTCAGCCTTTGCCGTGGGTCGGCTGGCTGGAGCTTTACAAGATAGAGCAGCCAAACTCTCTGCTGACGAACTGAGTGCGGCTTACAGCACGCTAGAGACGGCACTCCCAATTCTGGAAGATCCGCAAGCGTCTTTTAATGAGGATGTGACGAATTCGGTTCGTCGATCGCTGAAATCGCTGAAAAATGAGAAAGACTCGCGTTTGTTTGAGCAAACCTGGGAGTGGGCACAAGCGAATCCAGCAACCGCAGGAATTGTAGCCTATCTACTGGCGATGCCGTCTCTCTGGCTGATAGTGCTGCTCATTCGTCCGATCTGGCTCCTGAAGTTGAACAATGTCCTTCAGCCCTACACGGATTTTGAGATTCCAAGTCCGACAGGTGGCAGTATCAAAATCCCGCTGAGATTTGTCTTATTTGTCGGTTGGTTTCACTATCATCCGAGAGTCCTAGATGCTTGGGTCGGGCAGCAAATTGAAGTTGCCCGCGAAGCCTTTGCGCACAAGAATACGGTCAATGATCGTAAAGTCTATATTCCGATTCCAGTGGTCATGGATGGCAATGCGATCGCAGAACTGTGTAGTGAGGATCTGCACACCACGTTCTGGGATGGTCGGCAGTGTTTACTGATTTGGGGTGAAGGGGGCATTGGTAAAACGAGCTTGGCTTGCCATCTTGCTAAATGGTCGATGTCGGACAATAAGCTAGAGCGGTTGAGCCGTCATCGGATGTTGCCTGTATTGCTTGAGCAAGAGTTAGACTTCAAATTACCAGAGGATAAGAATCCGTTCCGAGAAGCGATTCGAGGGCAGCTGCAAGCTCTAATTGATGCGGCTGAGCCGATTAGTGATGAATTTTTGGAAAAATTGCTGCGGCAGAGACGGATTTTGGTGATTGTCGATCGATTGTCTGAACTGAGCGAAGAAACCCGTCAGCAGATTCGTCCTGGGCACCCTGATTTTCCAGCGAATGCTTTGATTGTGACTTCGCGAGTTGAAGAAACGTTAGATGAAGTTCCCAAAACAACGGTGAAGCCGCTTCGGATTGAAGGCAATCGTCTGTCATCTTTCCTCGAAGCTTATCTGAATCAGCGCAGCAAGCGGGAGCTTTTCACTGATCCAGAGTACTTTGATGCGTGTAGCCAACTCTCGAAGATGGTCGGCCAGCGCAATATTACCGTGCTACTGGCAAAGCTTTACGCTGAGCAAATGATTGCTAAAAAAGACGGCAGTGAAGATACGTTGCCAGATAATATTCCAGACTTGATGTTGAGCTATTTGAATGAACTCAATCGAGATACTGCCGAAGATGAGCCTGACAATCTCATGGTGCATGAAGATGCCAAAATCATTGCTTGGGAGTGTTTAAAGCACTATTACCGTCCTGCACCAGCAAAGCGTGAAGCCATTCTTGAAGCACTCAAAGCCAAGACTAAAGCAGAGGAAGACGAAGTTAAAATTAGACTAAAGCATTTAGAAAGACGGCTGCGAATTGTCCAAGCGATCGGGCCTGCTCAAGATCAAATTTGTTTCGCGCTTGATCCACTTGCAGAATGTCTAGCAGCGTTGCATCTGGTTGAGCTTTATCAAGACGATCGATCTGCTTGGGACAACTGGTTGATACAAGCTGATGCGATGCCGGGTTCGCCTGATACGATTCAGGGTTTTCTCATGGCAATGCGAGATTGTTGCTTAACTCGCAGTGCTGAGATTGATGTGCCTGATTCTGTGTTGGAGCAATTAGGTCAAAGAGTGGGCTTGAGTGCTGAGGTACTGAGAAAATCCCAAATTGACCAGCGCATGAGACGCTTAACCCCGATGCTTTCGACTGGAGATACTGTCGATCGCATTGAGGCAATTCGCGAATTGGGCGAATTAGGAGCTGCTTCAAAAGATGTGCTTCCGGCTTTGATTCGAGAGTTTCAGGATCGTGATTGGTCTGTCCGACGAGAAGTCGCCCGTGCGATCGGGAATATTGGTCCAGAAGCGCGAACGGCTATTCCTGCCTTAGTTGAGCGATTGCGTGATGAAGATCGACGGGTCTGCACAGAGGCGATCGCGACGTTAGGGAAGTTGGGGGTCAGTGCCATTCCTGCTTTAGTGAGTGCGCTGGATGCCAAGACACCCTTTGTCCGGAGTAGTGCAGCCTGGGTGCTAGCAAGCTTCAATTCTGCCGCAAAACCTGCAATTCCAGCCCTGATTGCGGCGCTTAAGGATGAGGATTGGCAAGTTCGATGGGTGGCGGCTTATGCGCTGGGCTGTATTGGACCTGAAGCAAAATCTGCAATTCCGTCTTTGATTGAAGCGTTTCGAGGCGAATATGAGCTAGTCAGTAAAGAGGCGAGCCGGACACTTTGGCGGATTAGTGGTGAAGCAGGGGTGATTGTTTCTGCATTGGGAGGAATGCAGCAGAGTAACGATCGCAACTAAAAGAGGTAAATTCGTACTAAGCAAGAGAGATTTGTTGTTCACGACAATCAATCAGATAGGGGTATACAGATAGGGGCATAACACTATACCCGACTGAGCAATCCTCTGAATGCTGCGGCATCTAAACTTAGGGTTTTGTATCCAACTTGATCGAATAAAATCACAATCTTGTCGCCTTCGTATCGCATGACTATCCCTTTACCCCAAGATCGATGGATTACATCGCTATTGAGTGCATAAGGCTGTCTGCGATCGCACTGTGGCTCAGAAATTCCTCGTCTACAGTTATCACAGATGCCACAGTGATCGTCTTTGTGTTCGCCAAAGTAGTTGAGTAAGTAGTTGCGTCGGCACTCTCGCACTTCAGCATAACCTCGCATCATTTCTAAGCGCGATCGCTCGACTTGGATCTTTCGTTCCTGAGCTTCGATAACTGCTTCTGCTGCTTGCTCTAGCTCAGAAACATCACTTGCAACGACTTCACCTGTTGGTAGTGATTCAACGATCCCAACTCCTTCTAGCTGTGACAATGCTGCTTTGAGTTTAGTTTGTGAGAGGTTGACGACTTCTTTCAAATCTTTGGGATGAATCGGCTCAGGTTGAGCTTGAATCGTTTGGGCAACTTCTACAATCTTTTCTGAATCAAGCTTGCCACTGCCAGAGAAGAATTTTCGCAGATTTAAGTCATCGGGTGTGTAAAACAGAATCGCTTCTGCAGGTTTTCCATCTCGTCCGGCTCGTCCAATCTCTTGATAGTAAGCATCGATCGAGTCACTGATGTTGTAGTGCAAGACAAACCGAACATTCGGCTTATCGATTCCCATGCCAAAAGCTGTTGTCGCAATGATTACTTCTACTTCATCGCTCATGAATGCAGTTTGAGCCTGTTCGCGCTCTTTGGCTTTGAGTCCTGCATGATATGCGATCGCAGAAACTCCAGCCTCGTTTAATTCTGCGGTAAGCTGCTCAGTCATTTTTCGAGTTGCTACGTAGACAATTCCAGGCTTTTGCAGCTTTTGTACATGGTGAAGAAATGCCGATCGCTTTTCATCGTCATCTTTCTCGTATCGCTTCACACAGAGCTTTAAATTGGGTCGATTGAAGCCTCGAACAATCACGCGCGGATTGTTCATGCCTAATCGCTGCATGATTTCCTCACGCACAGGTGGAGAAGCGGTTGCTGTCAGTGCCAGAATAGGCGGATGTCCCACTGCATCGATCACGGTTCCTAACCGGAGATAATCAGGACGAAAATCATGTCCCCATTGACTAATGCAATGCGCTTCATCCACAACGAATAAAGAAGGTTTTGCAGCTTGAAGAAGCTCGATCGTATCCAGATTATTGAACTGTTCTGGAGCAAGAAAGAGGAATTCGAGGTCGCCTTGTCTCCAGCGATCGAGAATCGTAGAACGCTGACTTGCTGAGATTGTCGAGTTCAGAACAGCAGCATGACCAACATCAACGTCATCCTGAGAGATCGATTCAACTTGATCGCGTTGTAGAGCTAAGAGCGGGGAAATGACGATCGTTGAACCCGGAATTTGCGCGGCAGCAAGTTGGTAGATTGCCGATTTACCTGAGCCTGTTGGCATGACTGCCAAGGTGTCACGATGGTCTAAGATTGATGCGATCGCAGCTTCTTGTCCAGGGCGGAGGTCTTCATAACCGAGATGAGTTTCTGCTAATTCTTGAATGGAAACAGTCTTTTTCTTAGGCATTTCAAACTGCGATCGTGGGGTGAAGGCTCTGAGATTTGCAAGAACTCAGAGCCTTGAGAATCTCGACTTAGTGCTTATCACTTGCACCAGATAGTAAGAGCGACAATCCACCTAAAGCTGCAAGCGCGATTGTGCTGAACATTGCAGCCGGATGTTTAGTGATTACATCGCTCACACTCGGTACTTCAAGCTGTTTGAAATCGCCTTCTACGCGATCGTATCCTTGCATCGGCTCGAACAGATTATTCGGTTCTTCACCCTTCTCGTCTGAGGTTCGCTGCCCGTCAAAGCTAATCGCGAGCAGAATCGCATCGACTAAGCTTGGCGAAATCCGTTGTGCTAAATCGAGCAATCGTCCCACATCTCCAACAATGTAGTCGCGGACTGGATGTTCAGCAGCATAGAGAATCGCATCTGTGACGAGACTCGGATTATAGTAAGGCGGCAATCCCGTCGGCTTTACACCGAGCTTAGTTTTCCCTTTGTTGTAGAACGGTGTGTTAATCACCGAAGGTAGAATGTTCGCAACATTGATGTTGTTATATCCTTGATGCTTCAACTCAATGCGGAGGGCATCAAGAAAGCCTGCTGTGCCATGTTTAGAAGCAGAGTAAGGACTTTGGTAAGGTAGCGATCGCCGAGCTTCCATCGACGTAATATGAATCAGCGATCCACCTTTAGCGGCTTTTAAATGAGGTAAAGCAGCCATTGCTCCATACGCTTGCCCAGTCAAATTAACATCAATGACTCGCTTGAACTCCTCAGGAGAAATGCGATCGAACGTCGCAAACACACTCGTTGCTGCGGCATGTACCCAAGTATCAATCCGCCCAAATCGTTCAACGGTCTTATCTGCAACGGCTTTTACTTGATCAAAATCGGCTGTATCGGCTGGAACCGCGATCGCTTCTCCACCTTGCTGATAGATTGCTTCGACCAACGTTGCTAAGCCTTCTTGGCTCCGAGCAGAGACAACAACCTTTGCACCCTGCTCTGCAAACTTTAAGGCTGCATCGCGACCAATGCCACTCGATGCACCCATAATCGTGACAACTTGTTGACTAATCGGCTTTAAATTCATGCTTTTATCACTTTATTCAAGTTCGTCTTCTGTCATTCGTCGATCGTCGTAATCTTCAGAGGAACGCGGTTCAAGTTCCCAGCGGCGATCATCGCGATTTTCTAAAATCTCATTGGTATGCAGAAAGTTCCGGTCATCCATTTCTAGTCCAACGGCTCGACCGAGATCATCGACAATATCCATATCCGGAGTCATTGCTGTGCCGCCAACAGATTCATCCCCAACGGCATTAGCTTGCTCGTAGTTTGCATCAATGTCTCCCCCGGTCAAATCAGGCGAAGCTTCATGAAGTTCGTGACGACGAGCCATCATCGTCCGACCGCCTATGTTGTATCCGGGTAGTTCTTCAACTCCAGTGCCATAAGACTCTGTATACTCTTGCGGAATGTCTCCGAAGTCCTGCTCGTCTTCCAAATCATCTAAATCATCGTCTTCTACTTCGCCGCCGAGGTCATTGAGCGACGCTTCTAAATCATCGAGATCAGTCGGATTTGGAAATGCTGAATCTTTGCTGTAGGTCATGATTGTGTTCTCCGTCTTAGAAAGCATCGCACTTTTGCAAGGTAACGAATTTGAGGACTTCTGCAACTCAGCAAATAGAAAGTTTGTTGATCCATCAAAAGTAAGAGCTTTGCTTCTGTCATCAGAGCGAGGAGCGATCGATACTCCCCTCTTACGCTAGGAGAGCATTGGGACACTGGGAGATATGGTGATGACTGAAGGATCGAAGCGAGTCGCGATCTTAATTGAGCAGGGAGTAGAGGATTCAGAGTTTCAACTTCCCTACACTGCTCTGAAAAAAGCAGGGGCTGAAGTGGTGGTGCTCGGATCGCGCATCAATGAAGAATACAAGGGCAAGCAAGGCAAGCTGACAATCAAAGCAGACGCAACGACAACAGAAGCGATTGCCACGGATTTTGATGCGGTCATTGTGCCGGGAGGACAAGCTCCTGACAAGATGCGAACAAACCTGAAGACCGTACAGTTCGTAGAAGATGCACTGGAGAATGGTGTTTTAGTTGCTTCAGTCTGTCACGGGCCGCAAGTGTTGATTGAAGGTGACATGCTGAAAGGCGTTCGTGCGACTGGATTTCGAGCCATTCGCAAAGATATGCAGAATGCAGGCGCAGAATTTGTAGATGAGCCTTTGGTGATCGATGACAACTTGATTACCTCGCGTCGTCCGGGAGATCTGCCGATTTTTGTCACAGCCATCTTACAGCACTTGGGATTGAGTATTCCTGATACAACCTTGCCGCCTGTGGGCGATATGGATGCAGGCTGGTGGAAACTCGGCGAAGATTGGGGTGGTTCTAGCAAGAGCGAGATTGTTCAGGCGATTAATACTGCACTCTCCGGCGAAAAATATGGATTAGAAGCATTCCAGCACTATTTGGATAATGCCGTAGATGATGCCATGAAAGAAGTATTCCAGGAGGTTTGCCAGCATAAGCAGCAGCATGTTCAACAATTAGAAGCAAGATTATCTGTCTTGGGTGAGCAGCCTTCTCTTACGGCAAATGTGAGTAATGTCTATGCAAGCATTAAGTCCTTTTTCCAAAACAATCAAACGGATGTAGAGATTCTGCGACGCGCGCTCGGCGATATCCAAACCGGAGTCGTCGATACCTACAATCTGCGGAATAAAATCACTGATCCGGCAACAGTCGAGATTTTTGATCAGATGGAAATTACTTTGGCGCGGGATGAATCTCGGATTGCCAATCTTTACAAGGATCGATTGGGCGAACGAACTCCTCAATCTCCGATGCCATCCAGTCGTCCTGCTGCAACAGGTGCGTAAATACAGGCTTGGAACTCGGAGGAAATTCCGAGTTCCGCTTTTTCAAACAGGTTTTCAAACAGGATGAATTATGGAAACTGAATCAAACAAAATTATCAATTCCTCAGAAACGCAGCCCCAGTCTCTAACTGATACCGAAAAGTGGGCATCGATCGTCGGAGGAAGCGCGATGGTGCTGTTTGGCTTGCAACAGCGATCGCTAAGAGGAGTTTTAACTGCGATCGCAGGTGGAAGTCTTGCTTACCACGGTGCTACGGCTGAGAAAAGTCTGACCGACAAAGTGTCCGATGCAGTGGGTATCAATCAATCGCTGAAAGTTGAAAAGACCGTCACGATTAGAAAATCAGCCGAAGAACTTTACAACTACTGGCATAATTTCGAGAACCTACCGACATTCATGAAGCATGTGAAGTCGGTGACAGTCACGGATGGAACGCGATCGCATTGGATTGCTAATGCTCCATTAGGACAATCCGTTGAATGGGATGCAGACATTATCAAAGACGAACCGAATCATTTAATTGCTTGGGCATCAGCCGAAAACGCAGAAGTCAATAATTCAGGGTTTGTGCGGTTTAGTCCTGCTCCGGGCGATCGCGGAACCGAAGTCAAAGTCGTGCTGGAATATGACATCCCTGGGGGAAGAGTCAGCGCTGCGATCGCAAAACTGTTTGGTGAAGAACCAGAACAGCAGATTGGAGACGAACTTCGCCGCTTCAAGCAATTGATGGAAGCTGGAGAAATTGCAACGACGGAAGGGCAGCCTCGCTGTCATGGTTAATTTATCAAAGAGTCAATTATGAAAGCAGTCTGTTGGCATGGTGCGAACGATGTTCGTGTCGATAATGTGCCTGATCCCACACTTTTGAACCCCAGAGATGCCATTCTCAAAGTTACAGCCACCACGATTTGCGGCTCAGATCTGCATATCTATGATGGCTATATTCCCTCCATGCAGCCCGGAGACATTATCGGGCATGAATTTATGGGGGAAATTGTCGAGACGGGACGCGAAGTCAGAAAATTGAAAAAAGGCGATCGCGTTGTTGTTTCTTCGATTATTGGCTGTGGTCAATGTCACTATTGCAGCCATCACCAATGGTCATTGTGCGATAACTCAAATCCCAATGGTGCTTTACAAGAGCCAATCTTTGGGTTTGGAACTGCGGGAATTTTTGGCTATTCGCATCTGTTCGGTGGCTATGCTGGCTCACAAGCGCAGTATGTTCGGATTCCCTTCGCCGATCATGGCTGTATCAAAGTACCGGATGGCATGACCGACGAGCAGGCTTTACCGATTTCTGATGCCTTCCCCACGGGATATATGGGCGCAGATATGTGTGACATTAAGCCTGGAGATGTCGTTGCGGTCTGGGGCTGTGGGCCAGTTGGATTGTTTGCGATTAAGAGCGCCTATTTACTAGGAGCAGAAAAAGTAATCGCTATCGATCGCTTTCCAGAACGGTTACTGATGGCGAAAACACAGTGTAATGCAGAAGTCATCAACTATGAAGAAGTTGATGCGGGAGATGCGCTCAAAGAAATGACAGGTGGACGTGGCCCCGATGCTTGTATCGATGCTGTCGGACTTGAGTCACATGGAACTGGAGTCATGGGTTTCTATGACGAAGTAAAACAGAGTGTTCGGCTTGAAACTGATCGACCTCACGTTCTGCGGCAAATGATTGTGGCTTGTAAGAAGGGCGGCGTGATTTCGGTGATGGGTGTCTATGCTGGCTTTGTCGATAAGATGCCGATGGGTGCTGCTTTTAATAAAGGTCTGACGTTCAAAATGGGTCAGATGCATGGACAGCGCTACATGCCGAAGCTGATTGATCATGTTCTCAAAGGTGAGATTGATCCAGCCTTTGTGTTTTCACATCACATGCCGCTGACTGAAGCAAAGCAAGCTTACGAAATGTTCAAGCATAAAACCGATAAGTGCATCAAAGTTCTCCTCAAACCATAATGATGAAATTACTTCAAAAATTCTTTTCTACGATCGTTCTTAGTCTTATTCTCTTCGTCGGCTTCTCGAATATTCCTGCTCACGCTGCTATTACGCCTGGAGAAGCAAAAGGTGTAATTCGCGATTCTGGCAGCATGATGGAAGCAGCAGAAAAGCTCCGAGAAGCAGATTCAACAGCAGAAGTTCGCCAACAGTATAAATTTGACGGCGAAAACAAGATTCATACGGCTCAAGATCCGATCGCGAAAACTCAAGACAAACTAAAAGGCGCAGTTGAGAATGTGAAAGAAAAGCTCAATCTAGATGAGCCTCTTCCACCTTCCACGAAAAAGTTTCTGGGCAAACGCGAAGAAATCGGCGAGTCGAACGGCAAAACCTTGGTGAGAGAAGAGCCAGGTTCTTATCAACGTAATCGCCAAACCCAAGTCTTTACTGAGGAAAAATAGATGAAAGCACTTTGCTGGCATGGCGCGCTTGATGTTCGAGTCGATAACGTGCCTGATCCGAAAATTCTTAATCCCAGAGATGCGATCGTCAAAATTACTTCAACAGCAATTTGTGGTTCTGACCTGCATATCTATGATGGTTTCATTCCAACAATGCAGTCGGGCGATATTCTCGGTCATGAATTCATGGGTGAGATTGTTGAAGTTGGGCCTTCGGTAAAGAATCTGAAAATTGGCGATCGTGTCGTTGTTCCGTTTACGATCGCTTGTGGAAGCTGCGAATTCTGCCATCGCGATTTATGGTCACTGTGCGATAACTCGAATCCTAATGCTTGGCTGATTGAACCGTTGTATGGTCATTCTCCGGCTGGATTGTTTGGCTATTCACATTTCTTTGGTGGATATGCAGGCGGACAAGCAGAATATGTGCGAGTTCCCTTTGCAGATACAGGACTTTTCAAAGTTCCATCTGAGCTAACCGATGAACAGGTCTTGTTCTTAACGGATATTTTTCCGACAGGCTACATGGCTGCGGAGCATTGTGATATCAAGCCCGGTCATGTTGTTGCGGTCTGGGGCTGTGGGCCAGTTGGGCAGTTTGCAATTAAGAGTGCTTTTCTACTCGGTGCAGAACGAGTGATTGCGATCGATCGTGTACCTGAGCGACTTGAACTTGCAAAACGCTACAGTGGCGCGGAAGTGCTCAACTATGAAGAAGTTGATGTAGGCGAAGCTGTCAAAGAACTGACGGGCGGGCGTGGCCCCGATTCAGTGATTGATGCTGTGGGCTTAGAAGCACATGGAACCAACATTGATTACTGGATGGATAAAGCGAAGCAAGCGGTGAGATTGGAAACCGATCGACCTACAGCATTGCGGCAAGTCATTGTTGCTTGTAGTAAAGGTGGAACTGTTTCTGTACCGGGTGTCTATGGAGGCTTCATCGATAAAATGCCGATGGGTGCTGCCTTTAATAAAGGGCTAACCTTTAAGATGGGCCAAACTCATGTGCATCGATATCTTCAGCCGTTAATCGATCGGATTCAACGCGGAGAGATTGATCCGTCGTTTGTGGTGACGCACACTCTACCTTTAGAGCAAGCCCCTCACGGTTATGAGATCTTCAAGAAGAAGCAGGATAACTGCATTAAGGTTGTGTTGAAGCCTTAACGTCGAACTGCTTAACGTCGAACTGCTGTGAACTGGTTGGATTCCCTCGTTCCTGCTAACAACAGGAATGAGGGAATCGTTTTAGGTATACTTCATACCAAGATGTAGCTAAGTCACAATCACGAACTTACCACTTGACAAGTCATAGCGTCCCCCAACAATTTTGAGTTTGCCTTCTTTGATCAAGCCAGCCAAGATAGTTGAACTCTCTGCCAGCCGCTCCGCCTGATATTGCACATTTGCGATAACTGCATTTTGCTGTAAGTCCCCCGTTTTCGCGACCACACGCGCAACAGCAGGCTTAATCTCTTCTACAAACGTACCTATGCGACCGGGTAAGGGGTCGCCTTTCGTGGCTGCTACGACTGCCCCACAACGGCTATGCCCCACGACTACAATGAGTTGCGAACCCAGTACAGCCGTAGAAAATTCTAAACTGCCGATCGCAGTTTGACTCGCCACATTTCCGGCAACGCGAACGACAAACAAATCTCCTAAGCCTTGGTCAAACACGATTTCAGCAGGCACTCGCGAATCTGCACAGCCCAAAATCGACGCGAAGGGGTATTGAGCAACAGCAGTTTCTTGCAGACGCAAGCGAGATTGATTCGGGTTTTGTCGCTTCCCTTCCATAAAGCGCTGATTCCCTTCGAGCAGTCGCTTTAGGGCAGCTTCCGGGCTAACAGGCTGAGGTTTGGTAGTAGGGTTTTGTGCTACTGCTGCTTCTGGATGCCACAGAAGTCCGCTGCTGGCAGCAACACCCATTCCGCCTAATCCGGCAAGTTGCAGAAATGATCGTCGTCCAATAAATCCGAGTCTTTGAGTCATTTGATCAACCTCAAGCTACTATCATCAATGCAATTTTCTCTATCGATAGCATTGATACAGGTGATGAGGAGACTATATCAGAATCACTGTTCACTTATTCAGCTAAGCCTGTCCATCCATACGAACTGGAGTTGAGGCTCAATCGAAGAGCAATTCCTCTGTAACGATCGCGAATTGAATCAGGTTGGCAAGCACTCTTAACGCTTTGCAAGCGAATGTGCTAGGAAAAAGCTCGGAGGTAGTTAATTCACGAGCTTAGTAAAGTTCGTACTTCATCAACTGACAAGGTAATGCACCATTGTAAACTGCAAATCTTTGCGACGATCGTAGTCCGATCGATTGAGCAAGCTCCTTATTTCCGCTCAGAACAAAGGCTGTCCAACCTTTGAAACGTTGCTTTAATACATTGCCTAAGCGTTTGTAGAATGCGCCTAAGTCGCTATCTCGACCTAAGCGCTCACCATAAGGTGGATTGCAAAACAGTACCCCACTATCTGCGGGTGCAGCAACGTCTTCTAGCTCGATCGTTGAAAAATAGACATGGTTTGATACCCCACAATTGGTCGCATTGACGATCGCTTGTTCAATTACTTCTGGATTGCGATCGCTGCCCCAAATTGGTGCAGGCAAACTTTCTCGCTGGCTCGCTTCTGCTGCTTTAATTAGCTCATCCAGTAAATTTAGATCAGCATCGAGCCAGGTTTCAAATCCAAATCGTTCACGAAATAGTCCTGGGGCAACATTCAGCGCTTTCAAACTTGCCTCTAAAGGCAACGTCCCAGACCCACAAAGCGGATCGTAAAACATTTGCTCTGGCTGCCATCCAGAGAGTTGGATCAATGCAGCAGCGAGTGATTCTTTTAGGGGAGCTGCACCAACAGCAGGGCGATATCCCCGACGATGTAAACTCTCACCCGAACTATCGAGGCTCACCGTACAAAGGTCACGATCGATGTGTACTGTAACTTGCACATCGGGTGATTGCAATTCGACATTAGAGCGATCGCTAAATCGATCTTGCTGCTGATCAACGATCGCGTTTTTGACCTGAAGCGCTGTGAAATGAGTATGGTTGAGCTGTTGATTTTTGCCTGTTGCCTTCACAGCTAAGGTCATATCGGGAGTTAGATACAATGACCAATCGATGGATTGCACTCCCCGATACAAGTCTTCCGAATCCTGACAGGGAAACTCATGTAACTTCATCAAAATCCGAAATGGTAATCTCGCCCAAAGGTTAACGCGATAGAGAAGATCACGATCGCCTGTGAATGAAACGCCACAAAATCCAGGCTCGATCGTTTTTGCTCCTAACTGCTCTAATTCTTGTGCAGCTAGGGATTCGAGTCCCCGCGCGACTGTTGCAAAATACTGATTCATCATTTAGAGCGCTTCTCTCACTAACTGTGCAGTTCGCTCTGCACTATCAATTATCGCGATCGACAATGCCTGCTGACTCATTGTTGCTAACCGAGCTGGATCATTCAATAGGTCAAGCACCGATTGCTGAAGTTGCTCGGCAGTCAATTCCGCTTGTCGAAACATCTCTGCTGCTCCTACGCGAACCATTACCATCGCATTAAAAGCTTGATGATCCTCTGCGGCAAATGGATAAGGAATTAGAATTGCAGGCGTTCCTGTGACTAACAACTCAGTCACAGTTCCGGCTCCCGATCGACTAATTGCTAAATCGGCTCGCTGAAACAATGCCGCCATATTTTGATAGAACGGCAACGCTAAATACTGCGGATGCTGCAAGCTTTTTACGTCTGGATCGTTTTCTCCAGTCAAATGCACGACCCAAGCGCCTTTCTCAAACCAAGCAGGAGCCGCTTCGCGCACGAGTTTATTCATCGCGACTGCACCTTGACTGCCTCCGACCACCACAATTAGCGGCACGCCAGAGGGAATCGGCAAATCTGGCAATTCTGGATTAGCAAGTGCTGCTCGAAACTGCGATCGTACAGGCGTTCCCACTACAACGGTTTTTGCTTTCCGTAATGATTTGGCTGCGACATCAAACCCGATCGCCACGACAGTACACCAAGGGGCAAAAAATCGCGTCACTTTGCCAGGTAAAGCATTCGATTCATGCAAAATCACAGGCAACCCTAAAGTTCGAGCCGCAATAATTGCAGGCGCAGAAATATAGCCTCCAGTTGTCACCACGCCTTCAAACTTTCCTCGCCGGATAATTTGGCGGACTTGACGAATCGAGTTGATCAAGCGAAATAGAATTTTCAGCGTCCCTAAGCCGAATTTTTGCTGAAAGCCTGCAACGGAGATTTTGTGCATCGGATAGCGATCGCCCACAAGTTGTGATTCTAGACGATCCGGAACTCCAAGCCATTCGATATGAAACTCTGGCAACTGTTCCGCAATTGCGATCGCAGGAAAAACATGTCCTCCTGTTCCACTAGCAGCAATCAGGAGACGGCGCGATTTAGGCTGATTTAACGAGGATTCCACGGCGAAATTAACAGAACACGAAGGGATTCTACCGCACTCTGGAAAGCATGACAGAAATTATTCTCAGTTCATGTTGGGAATTCGCCTCAGTCCTGAAAAACTTGCTCAATCTGGCAGTACTGTCTCTGCAAGCTCCATCGGTAATCCCACTAAAGATTTCACTCGCAGTTCCTGATAAAACTCATCCTGCGATAATTCCACTTTTGACTGTGCCGACAGCAGCAACAACGCCCAAAACACCCCAACCCGCTCATGATTTTCCGTATGATGCGGGTCAATTTTATTGTTCCGTTCCTGCACTGCGACCCAAAACTCTAAAACCAATTCAAAATCAATCCAGTCTTTGCCATGCGAGACTTCTGACCAGTGATCCGCAAAAAATTCCTCGATCGCAACTGCCATCTCAGACAGATTTTCTTCATGCGCCAAAGCGGCGATCGTTTTAACGGCTTCGGCACGCGGAACTTTCAGCCGTTTCGTCCGAGGTCGCGGCTCCTTCTCTTCTAATGCAACTGCAATAATTTGCAGTTGCTCAATCAATTCTTTCAGCGTGACGCGCCGTCGTTGTGGCGGTTGAGCAACCGCGCGACGACGAAGTTGCCGTTCCAAATTCAAGGGCAAAACCGTTTGCCCAACTGCCATTTCATCAAAAAACTCTTCTTCCGGGAACTCCGAAACCTCTGGCGTAATCTCGACCTGTGCCAGCGTATTCGCTTTCAGCAATAGCAACATCGAGGCATAGAGAAACGCTTGCCCCGATTGAGAAAGATTTGCCTCATAGAGTTCGCGTCCAGTCGCCGGAGCAAGCTCACTGAGAAAGCGATCAATCACATCAATTACCTTCACGTCCCACGGATCGATTTCACCGCGTTCAGCCAGATCAATTAAAAGTGATATCGCATCTTGAGCGAGAGAAACTGCCATAAAATAGCTTGGAAATTAGCGGATCTTAACGCGTGCGAAATAGACAGCAGCCAGAATAATCAAGGCTAATAGCGTCAATGGTACACAAAAACTCCACGGACGACTCGATAAAAGATTAATCTGGCTGACTGAGTTTGTCACGTCGATCGGCATTTCTCCAAAGTTCATAGTGGGGAGTGGGGAGATGTGGAGCAGCAACCATGATTTCAGATCTTCACCCTATTCCCCTATTCCCCCATTCCCCTACTGCGCATAAACCTCTGCATCTTGAACATTCGATGCCGCAGGCAATAGACGTTGCTGCTCTTCCAGTTCAGCCTTATACCGTTGGATATCGTCTTCGAGTTCATGAATCCGCTCGTCTCGAACGGTGACTTCTTTGCCGATTTCAACGGTATGTTG
The DNA here is from genome assembly GCF_017302695.1 of Leptolyngbya sp. UWPOB_LEPTO1. Taxonomy (NCBI): domain Bacteria; kingdom Bacillati; phylum Cyanobacteriota; class Cyanophyceae; order Leptolyngbyales; family Leptolyngbyaceae; genus Leptolyngbya; species Leptolyngbya sp. UWPOB_LEPTO1. The sequence goes on from NZ_JAFLCJ010000009.1 coordinate 185,546, forward strand.
GACGTGCGACCAAACACTAAACACCCAAGCTAAAACTGCACCAATTCCGGCTGAGAGAATCAACTCGACCGATAAAGGGGCTTGAAACTGAATGTTTTTAACAATGTGAATCACGACAGGCTCGGTGTTTTCGATGCCGAATAACACCAAAGCTAAGCAGATGACAAAAATGATTACAAAATTTACTTGTCTCATCGTTTGATGCTCCGAATCACGCCGCTAGTTTAGCAAGATTCAGCAGAAACTAATTTGAAGAAAATCTAAGTAAATGATTAAACAGTTCTGCCCCCGCTGCACGATCGCGGTTACTCGATTTGAGTTTAAGCGGGTGGCAGTTCTTTCTCAGGGGGAATCACGATCGCTGAATTTCCCTGCACGATCGCATCAATGATGCCCTTAATCGTTCCTGCAATTGGAACTGCCACAATGATGCCTAACACTCCCGCCACCTGAAGTCCAATCAATAATGCAATAAAAATCCACAAAGGATTTAACCCCGTAAAATCCCCCATAATCTTGGGCGCAATCAGATTGTCTCGAATTTGCTGAAGCACGATCGCAGCGAATGCCACCTGGACGGCAAGCCAACCGCTCTGAAACGCTACCAATAACGTCACAAGACCAATTCCCAAGGTCGCACCGATAAATGGAATAATTTCCGCAACGCCGATGATCAGCGCAAACACTAACGTAAACGGCACTTTCAATGCGGTAAAGACTGGGATCACCGCTAACGCCATAAACAGCGCTAGGACAATTTGACTCAAGAAGAAGTTATGAAAATTTGTTCTCAGAGATCGACTCAATGGAACCGAAAACTTGGCTGGAATCAGATTTAAGAATCCAGTCCAAAGTTGTCCCCCGTACATCAACATATAAAACGCCAGCACAATCACCAGAACCGTATCGACTAAGCCTGTTACGGTTCCCAATGCCAGCCCTAAAGCTTGCGGGGCAATGTTTTGCAACTGGTTCTCAATCTGTGTACTCAGCCGTCCGCCAAATCCCTTAAGATCGATCGGATAATTTCGCGCCTTTGCCCAATTGTCCCAAAATTCTAAATTTGATTGGCTCAATTCTAACCAACCCGGAATTTTCCCCAAGAGTTGGGTGGTCTGGGTGAGCAAAATCGGCATCAAAGTTGTCGCCAAAATCGCCACAAGCGCGATCGTCATCACGATCACAATCACGATCGCTCCTTGCCGTTTAATCCGAAGTCTCTCAAAGGCTTGGACGGGATAATCGAGGAGAAACGCCAGAATTGCCGCGATCGTCAACACAGTAAATAGGTGATCAAAATATGACACGACCCATCCAAGCAGATAGACATTCAAGGCAATAATTGGACCACTGAGCCCAATCATCAACAAGCGCTGTAAATCGTGAGAAGGACGAGCCATATTGCCTTAACTCACTGTCACTGGCTGCTGTTTTTTGAAAAAGATTCCAGCCGCTACGATCGCCGCAATCACCAACGCTCCGATGCCCAATGGGTTAGGCATCCAAAATGCCGTTTCAATATGATTTTGTACACCCGGTTGAAGTGTCCAAATCAATTGTTTGCCGTTTCGACGAGCCGGAATCACCACCCCATTCTTTGTCCGGTTCAGACTCTGTGCGCCCCACGGAGCCTCGACGCTAAACTGCAAATCTAGCAATGAATTTGGACTAATTGGACTGTCTGTAGCAATTCCTAGCGATCGCAGATCGATATCATAAATCAATCGCGTCCGCTCCAAGACAATGAAATTTCCTTGCTGCACCACAAATTTAGAATCGATTTGTGGCAATTCCAGGGATTTCTTGCCGCGAACTTTTGCCGCAAGTTCTGTGCTGAAAAACTCGTTAAATTTCTTCTCTAAGTCCTGCCCGTTGCTAAATGGAATGGTGGCAATGATCTCATTACTGGAGACTTTGCGAATTTTGCCCTGCAATTTGCGAGTGCGTTGCTCAATATTGGCGAGCCAAGTTTGAGATGTCCCACTGGTCAATAAGCGATCGTCAAGCTGAATTTTTTGGACGATCGCGCCCCCATTTGGACTATCAAACTGCACCCCGACATCGTATTTGACACAGCCGGACGTGATCAGACAAACGATACACAAAACGATGAAATGTTTGAGCAAGCGAGCGAGTTTAGCAATCATATCGGGGGCGATTCAGTCAGTGTCTTCTATGATGTACCACGATGCGAGGTATAAATCCCTAACTTAGCCAAACTAAACCTGCAATAATTGCGATCGCGGCGATTAATGCTACCCAAATAAAAGCGTTGTCTTGGGTATTCACTTGGCTAAGATCAACTTCTTCCGGCACAATCGGTTTTTTCGGCTCCACTCGTCTGGTTGGCTTTGTTGGCGCAAATTTAGACCGTCCAAAATCGCGATCGGATTCATTTTCATCGATTCCTTCTAAATTCGGAATTTCGGTGAGCCATTCCGGTCGCGTCTTTAATCGTGGCGCTTCTAGAATGTAGAGCAAGCGTTTGCCCTGCTTACGGGTGGTCAAATCTGGATGTTGGCAAGCTTTGCGACACAGGGTAATTGCTTCAGTTCTCTGCCCTGCTGCTTCGTAAGCGGTCACTAACCAAATTTGCATCTCGCCACCGAGTTTAGACCCCGGTTCGACCAGCGCATTCGATCGCTCTAAAGCGGTGACTGCTTGCCGATAATCTCCCCGCTCAAAAGCTGCTTTTCCTGCTTGATATTCCCGTTGTGCAAGCTCTTTCTGTTCTGTTGTCATGCCGAAAATTGAACCATTCGCCTTCTCTCAGGGTATCGAAAATTTAAGACCTCTGTTTCGCTTTCAATTCGTGGGGAAGCTCTGAATCTTGCGTATAAGCGCGAATTTCGTTGGTTTCTCCCCAAGCTGTCCAAGCTTCTAGGGTTCTCGCTGCCCCGAGTTTTTCGCCTTTTTGATCGAACAGTTCTACCCAGCCATCGTTGCCATCGGTACTAACGGTGACTGCAAACACTTCTTGATTTTGAAGTTTCTCGATCGTGGCTGTGACCGATCCCCAATCTGCGGCTTCGACTTCTTCGACGTAGTAATCATAAGCATTGAGAACAGGTTTAGGAACCATCGATCGTTCTTCTTCATCGGTCAAATTCAAAGTGATCGAAGGGTTCGCCTGAAAAGACTGTGCGCCATCTGCCTGCGCTTGATAGTCATTTGCAACCTTATTTGTCCAAATTTCTCGAACAGTTTCAGCCCACTCACTCATAATAAGTCCGCCTAAATTCCTAAAGATAGGATATCGTTTACAGCCTCAAGCAACTTCAATAAACTCTAATCATGCAATGATAGGATATAGAACATATCAACTAATTTTGGCGTAATGACGCAACAATCCTCTGAAAATACAGATTACGATAATCCTTGGAAAACCTTTATCGAACTGTATTTTCGAGAGTTTCTAGCCTTCTTTTTCCCAACGATTGAGGCAGATGTTGACTGGTCAAAGCCGGTTCGCTTTCTAGATAAAGAATTACAGAAAATCGTCAGAGATGCAGAGATTCCCAAACGCTATGCCGATAAATTAGTCGAAGTTCACCGTCTGCGGGGTGAGAGAACCTTAGTGATTTGTCACATTGAAGTGCAAAGTCAAGAGGAGCGCGATTTCGCCGCCAGGATGTACAGCTACAACTATCGATTGCGCGATCGCTATAATTGCCCTGTTGTCAGCTTAGCCATTCTGGGTGATGACCGCCCGAATTGGCGACCCAGCAGGTTTTATGACGAATTGTGGGGCTGTGCCACTCATTTTGAGTTTCCAATCGTGAAGCTATCAGACTATCAATCTCAATGGACAGAATTAGAAGCCATTCAAAATCCTTTTGCTGTCGTCGCGATGGCTCATCTAAAGACCAAGGAAACGCACAATCAGCCACTTGAGCGCAAGCGCTGGCGGTATCATCTGACGACAATGCTTTACGATCGTGGCTATAGTGAGCAAGATATACTAGAGCTACACAACTTTTTAGACTGGCTGATGAATTTGCCTGAAGAGTTAGAGCGCCAGTTACAGGCTGAGTTAGAAACTTTTGAGGAGGCTAGACGGATGAAGTATGTGTCATCACTAGAGCGGAGAGCAAAATTGGAAGAAAAGCAGGCGATCGCTCTCAATATGCTTCGTAGAAATCTCGATATGGAACTCATTGCTGAAGTGACTGGCTTGACGATCGCTGAAATTCAAATCCTTCAATCTCAGCAACAGCAAGATTAATTGCTATCCTCAAACAAAAAAGAGGTGCAGACTCACTACACCTCTCTTCAGAAAAGTTGGAGAACAATTTACCACTTGAGTAAATTGAATTGTTCCATATCGACCGTATCGCGGTTCCGATAGATCGCCAGCACGATCGCTAACCCAACTGCCGCTTCTGCAGCCGCGATCGTAATCACGAAAATCGTAAACATCTGACCTTTGATCTCTTGCGGATCAAGATAGTTAGAAAACGCCATCAAATTCAAATTCACAGCGTTCAGCATCAATTCGATCGACATCAGGACTCGAACCGCATTTCGGCTCGTCACCAGACCATATACGCCAATGCAGAACAACGCGGCTGCAATGAGTAAGAAATATTGAAGTTGCATCGTTCAAAGTCCTTAGTTTTCAGGGTTGTTCTGTCCAGCGGGAACCAACTCACGCGGACGCTCTGGCAAAGTTAAAGCGGTATCCGCCTCATCCTCATCCGGCAGAAACTCACGACGCGCCAGCACGATCGCGCCAACTAATGCCATCAGCAACAAAATCGATGCCAATTCAAACGGCAAGAGGAAATCGGTGAAGAAATGCAGCCCGATCGTAATAATCGAACTCTCCACCGGAACCGCTGTTGAAATCGCCCAAGGAGTCGTCAACACCATTGCGCTCAACAGCGCAAAGATTCCAGCACAGACGAGTGCAGTTGCAGCCCGACGAATCCAAGACTTCGCGATCGGCTGAAATGCCTCACGCTTGTTCACCAACATAATCGCAAACAAAATCAAGACGTTGACTGCCCCGACGTAAATCAAAACTTGCGCCGCTGCCACGAAGTCTGCATTCAGCAGCAAATATAATCCCGCAATGCTAATGAAAACGCCGCCTAAAAGAAAGGCAGAATAAACCACATTTTCCAGTAAAACGACCCCGATCGCAGATCCAATCATCATGGCTGCCAGGATCGCGAACGATACAATTTGAACACCTTCCGCTAAATTCACGGTCTCTCTCCCTAAATACCAAGTGGGGCAGTCACGCCCCAACTAACACCTATTGCTGCGATTGTTCAACAATCTCTTCAGGACGTAAGCCAGCCCGACGCGAACCAGCAGGTAGATCATGTGGATCGATCGCACCCTTCGGTAAGTATGCAAACTCACGCAACGGAGTCACCATCGGATCATTCGTCACTTTGTACGGCAGACGACCCAGTGCCACATTGTCGTAGTTCAGTTCATGTCGATCGTAGGTAGACAGCTCATATTCTTCTGTCATGGATAAACAATTCGTGGGGCAATATTCCACGCAGTTTCCACAGAAAATACAAACGCCGAAATCAATACTGTAATGATTGAGTTTCTTTTTCTTGGTTTCTTTGTTGAATTCCCAATCTACGACAGGCAAGTTGATCGGGCAAACCCGCACACAGACTTCGCAAGCAATACACTTGTCAAATTCAAAGTGAATCCGTCCCCGGAAGCGCTCAGAAAGAATCAGCTTTTCGTAAGGATACTGAACGGTGATAGGGCGACGGCGCATGTGGTCAAAGGTCACAGACAAGCCTTGACCGATATACTTGCCTGCTTGGATCGCCTCTTTCGTGTAATCACCGACTTGTTTGAGAAATTTCATCATGATGGGTGTTCTCCAGTTCGAGAGGATTAGCCGCCAAACGCGACCGGGAATGCCAGTTTCAAACCTGCGGTGATCAGCAAGTTGACAAGCGAGACGGGAAGTAGAAACTTCCAGCCGAGGTCGAGCAGTTGGTCAATCCGCACACGGGGCACAGTCCAACGCATCAAAATCGCCAGGAAGATCAAGAAATAAGCCTTCAAGAGCGTCATTCCAATGCCGATTGTGGCGAAAATCAACTGCAACCAAGGAGTCGATTCGGGCACGCCAATCAGTCCGGAGATGACACTTAGCGAAATTGGGAATTCCCAACCACCCAGGTAAAGGACAGCAAACAGCAAGGCTGAGAGCGTCAAGTTCACATAAGACCCGAGATAGAACAGGGCAAACTTCATGCCTGAATATTCAGTCTGATACCCTGCAACGAGTTCTTCTTCCGCTTCTGGTAAGTCAAAGGGAATCCGCTCACATTCTGCCAGAGCCGCAATCCAGAAAATAATAAATCCAACCGGTTGTCGCCAAATATTCCAGCCCAGAATTCCGTAGCCCGCTTGCTGATTGACGATATCAACCGTACTCAGCGAGTTCGACATCATGACAACGGCTAAAACTGATAGTGCCAGCGGCAGTTCATAGCTAATCGACTGAGCCGCAGCCCGCAATCCACCCAGCAGCGAGTATTTGTTATTCGAGGCATAGCCCGACATCAAAAGCCCGATCGGCACAACGCTCGATAAGGCAATCCAAAGGAAGATTCCCAGCCCGACATCGGTGATTTGAAGGTTTTGTCCAAACGGCAGAATCAAGTAGGACAAAAAGACGGGAATAACCACGATCGCGGGACCTAGGGTAAAGAGCAGCTTATCTGCTTTCGCCGGAACCACATCTTCTTTCAATACGAGTTTTAAGCCATCCGCAAGCGGGGCGAGAACGCCGAGCGGTCCGATGAATTCAGGACCAATCCGCTGTTGCGCGGCGGCTGAGATTTTCCGTTCTAGCCACACCACAACCAGAACGCTGACCGTCGCTGCAACCAGCATGATCAGCATCGGCAATGGCATCCAGAGGGCTTTTGCTGCCCCGGCGGGGATGCCAAGGCTCTGCACAGTTTCAATAAAGGTTCCTTGAAGGTCAATTCCTGGGTTCATGGTTCCCAACGCAGTAAGAAGGCAGCGTTGAGAGGAGTAGATCTTCTCGACATGAAGATTTATCGATGCTCTCAACGTCTTTCAGTATAGCGGTCGGACTGGGTGCGAAACGTATCGAACTACTGAATTTCTGCCGATTTGAGCCATCAAAGTATCTGATGCAGCGGATTGAGTAAATTGAATGGTTCAGCCGATAAGGCCTGCTAATACTCTATATTGTCTAGGAAATTATCCCTAGTCAGAATTTGTAAAAATAAAAGAAACCCCCAGAAGCAAGATTCCTGAGGGCTGGAGTTCCTGAAAATCGTCACGTTGTTATAGTTGCAAGGGATTGGGGAATCTGCAAGAGGGGTCTAACCCATCATCGAAATTACGCAATCTTTATCCTCGTTTCTCGATCGTGGTGTAAGGCTGCCCATGTAGCCCCGTGTAAATCTGCGTCGGACGGAAGATCCGGTTTTCTGCAAGCTGCTCTTTCCAATGCGCTAACCAGCCTGCAGCGCGGGAAATTGCAAACACAGGCGTAAACAGATCGGTGGGAATGCCCAACTTGCGATACACCAGTCCCGAGTAAAAATCGACATTCGGGTAAATCCCCTTATGACCGAGTTTTTCTTCGACCGCTTTCTCCAATTCGACTGCGATATCGTAATACTTGTCTTGCCCAAATTTGTCGAAGAGTTGTTCAGCTAACTGTTGCAGAATGATCGCTCTTGGATCTTTCACCTTGTAAACCCGGTGCCCAAATCCCATGATCCGATCTTTGCGCTCCAACCGATCTTGTAAGAATGGGCGGACATTCTCAACCGATCCGATTTCTTCCAGCATCAAAATGACTTCCTCGCTGGCTCCTCCATGCAACGGCCCTGCCAGCGTTCCCACGGCTGAAGCAATCACTGCATAAGGATCAGTGAGCGTCGAAGCAGTCACCATTGCTGAGAAGGTAGAGGCATTGATCGTGTGTTCAGCATGCAAAGTCAAGCTGATATCGAAAATGCGAGCGGCGAAGGGATCTGGCTCTTGCTCATTCAACATGTAAAGAAAGTTTGCAGCATACCCCAAATCATCTCGAGGCTGAACGGGGTCATTCCCTTTCCGCATCAGTTGAAATGCTGCGACCATCGTTGGAATCTTTGCCAGGATTCGCACGACAGCTTCTCGGATGTAGGTCGGATCGTCGAGTGCCCGTTTCGAGTAGAACAAACCCAACGCCGCAGCACAGGCTTGCAGAGCATCCATGGGATGCCCCGACTCCGGAAAACACTTCATCATGTCGCGAATTCTGTACTTTAAGCGACGATGAAACTGAATTTCATGCTCAAACTCTGCCAAAGTGTCACGGTTTGGCAATTCGTTCCAAATCAGAAGATACGCAGTTTCTAAAAAGGTATTCTGCTCTTGCATCGCGAGATCCTGAATCGGAATGCCGCGATACTCCAGAATTCCTTTCTGCCCATCCACAAAGCTAATGCTGGACTGAGTTGCAGGAATGCCCTCTAGACCTGCCCTAAATTCGACAGTCATGTTTACGGTATGGCTAATTAAGACTCACAAGTTAACTTACCAGATCTCCTGGCAAGCTTTGTCCAGAACAAACCTGTTCAGAATTTTTTAACAGTTTTCCTCACCTACTGAAATAGCACAGTTTGGTGTTAAAGATTACAAATTTGAGATATGAATCTGTAAACAATTGCGGTTTTTTATAAAAGCTAATACTATCGAGTTAGAAAGCTTTACATCTTGACGAAATTGCATCTACCACCTTGCCAACTGACTCTCTTCCCAAACTGGTTTCTGACTGGAGGGAGTCGATTGGCGATTTTTTATATTCGATCGTAAGGAGTTTTATGCCTCATAACCATGCTCGTAAACAACGTGAAACGGCTCATCATAAAGAACATCGCTCTAACAATTCTCGATTCCGTGAAGACGCTCCGAAGACCATGTTGACTCGCCTCATTGAGCAAGATGCCCCGCTCTTTTCTCACAGTCAACTGGTGTTAATGTACGGATTCTTTCAGGCTGAAATGTCTGCTGAAGCGAACCTTGGTGTTGCTTCCTGGATAAAAGATTGCATTCGACAATATGGACTTCCAAGTCTGGTTCGATTTGATTCTCATCGACGTGCCCAAATCTTCCGACGAGATCAATTTCAACCTTGGATTGAACCTTTGATGGATCAAGCGTGTTAGATTTTCCACGGGTTAGCTTTTCCGATTGTTAGCATCATCCGCTTGGGAACGCAGAATCAAAGTCCGAAATCTGCTAACAATTTTGAAATGTGCAACACCGTTCGCAAGTTTCTAAATCCGCTAGAGTTGAGCAGATCAGATTTCTTGCGGTGCTATGTCTTACGACCTTCTGCTTCGTCAGTGCCAGTTACTTCGATCGCATCATGTTTCTGAGTTGGTGGATGTTGCGATTCATGCGGGTGAGATTGTTGAGATTGCCCCTCACTTAGACGCAACAGCGGAGGTGGAACTAGAAATCCAAGGGCATCTAGTTAGTCCTCCGTTTGTCGAATCGCATATTCATTTAGACTCTGCCCTTACCGCAGGTGAGCCTCGCTGGAACCAGAGTGGAACTCTGTTTGAGGGCATCGAAATTTGGAGAGAGCGGAAGCAAAATCTTTCGCTCGATGATGTAAAAGCGAGAGCGATCGAGACTCTGAAGCAACAAGCGATGCAGGGGGTTCTTTTCGTGCGAAGCCACGCGGATGTGAGTGAAGCAAGTTTAACGGCGCTAAACGCTTTGCTCGAAGTCCGCGAAGCTGTCAAAGATTGGATCACCTTGCAAGTCGTTGCGTTTCCCCAAGATGGCATCTATGGCGGGGCAAAGAATGATGCCTTGATGGAAGAAGCAATGGTACTGGGGGCAGATGTGGTCGGGGGTATCCCGCACTATGAACTGACCCGCGAAGATGGGGTGCGATCGGTACATCGGATTTTTGAACTTGCAGAACAGTACGATCGCTTGATTGATATTCATTGCGATGAGATTGATGATGATCAGTCGCGATTTTTAGAAGTCGTCGCAGCTTGTGCGATTCGGACTGAAATGGGGTCAAGAGTGACAGCAAGCCATACGACTGCTTTTGGGTCGTATAACAATGCGTATGCGTTTAAGTTACTGGGTTTTCTCAAACGCACTCAGTTGAATTTCGTTGCAAATCCGTTGATTAATATTACGCTGCAAGGTCGGACAGATACTTATCCGAAACGGCGTGGGGTAACACGGGTGAAAGAGCTTTGGCAGCAGGGCATGAATGTCAGTTTAGGACATGACTGTGTTCAAGACCCGTGGTATTCGCTGGGGACAGGCAACATGCTTGATGTGGCTGCAATGGCGATTCATATCTGCCAGATGACGGGTCAGGATGAAATGAATGCGTGTTTCGACATGGTGACTTGGGGCGGGGCAAAGACGCTGAATCTAGACCAGTATGGAGTTGAGGTAGGTAAACCTGCGAATTTGATTGTCTTAGATGCGATCGATCGATATGATGCAATTCGCCGCCGTGCCACAGTGCAATATGTGATTTCGCAAGGCAAACTTTTGGCACAGACAGAGCCTCCGAAACCCAAATGGCGCGGGAATTAGAGCTGCCTTATTAGTGTAGAAAATTAGAGTAGAAAAACTGAATCGGAAATTGTATGCAAAACTGCTTTCCGATTCAGGAATCAAACACACAGGATCAAACAAGGAATCTCTACCCTTACTTTTTGCTGTTATAGACACAGGTGTGGCTATCAAGATGTCCCCAAACATGAGGATTGCGAGGGATTCTTCCCTTGAAGAAGAGTTCGACCGCTTTTGGAGCGAACAGTGCTTTGCAATACTTATTTGCTGCTGATTGCGACATCGTACCGATTAGGTGGTCGCAGGCAAATGGATTTTCCCAAGCTTGAAAGTCCGCTCTGTTGTAGCTAAATTTCAGTCCATTCATCTGGCAAACGGTCGAAGCTTTTGCAGGAGCAGTAGGTAACATCGTGGCGCTTCCAGTCACGATCGAGGATAGAGCGAGCAATGCGAGGAATTGGCGTTTCATGATGAAATCTCCTTTTGAGTGGTATTGCCTGAAAGCCTCGTTTTGTTTGGCTTCTGGGCTGTTGATACTCACAAGGTATTCGGTTTTTTCGATCGAGTCGATGCCTATAAATTGAGGAAAGTTAAGGAGATCCGCGAAGATCTATTTTTAGGAAATGTTAGGTTCAGCACTCTAGCTTGTTCAAGAATGCGCTAAATCAAAGCTTAGTCTTCACGCTGAACGCTATGCCTACTTTACTGGTTAAGAATATTCATACCCTTGCCACAATGGATGCTGATCGCCGAGAAATCCGCCATGCGGCACTCTATATTCGAGACAATGTGATTGAGCAAGTTGGCACAACTGCCGAACTGCCACAAACCGCAGACGAAGTGCTGGATTTGCGCGATCGCTATGTTGTCCTTCCTGGTTTAGTCAACACGCATCATCATTTCTTTCAAACGTTAACGCGCGTGATTCCAGCGGCACAAAATTGTGATTTATTCAATTGGCTGCAAGCGCTCTATCCGATTTGGTCAAATCTGACTTCAGAAGCAATTTATATCAGTGCTCAACTGGCAGCAGCAGAATTGATTCTATCCGGCTGTACGACTGCCAGCGATCATCTGTATATCTATCCGAATGACAGTACCTTGGATGATGAGATTCGGGCAGTGCAAGAGATTGGATTGCGATTTCATGCCAGTCGCGGCAGCATGAGTGTGGGAGAGAGCCAGGGCGGACTGCCGCCGGATTCTGTCGTTGAGAAAGAGCCTGATATTCTCAAAGATAGTCAGCGATTGATCGAGCAATATCATGACAACGATCGACATGCGATGCTGAGAATTACCTTAGCTCCTTGTTCGCCGTTCTCAGTCACTCAGGATTTGATGCGAGAGTCAGCGGCACTTGCTCGATCGTATTCTGGCGTTCGATTGCATACTCACTTAGCTGAAAATCGCTCAGATGTCGAATACAGTTTAGCGACCTTCGGAATGACTCCAGGCGACTATGCAGAATCCGTCGGTTGGTTAGGCAATGATGTGTGGCACGCGCATTGTGTCCAGTTAGACGATCGCGCAATTCTCAGCTTTGGTAAGACTGGAACTGGGATTGCACATTGTCCTTGTAGTAATATGCGGCTTGCCAGTGGAATGGCTCCGATTCGGAAAATGCTCCAGCATCGGGTTCCTGTGGGATTAGGAGTTGATGGATCAGCCTCGAATGATACTTCAAACTTGTTGAATGAGGCGCGCACCGCTTTTCTGATGGCGCGAGTGCGAGAATTGGATGCTGCTGCCATGAGTGCGAGAGAAGCTTTAGAATTAGCGACACTAGGCGGAGCGAAAGTGTTGGGACGGGATGATATTGGCTATTTAGCGCCCGGAATGTCGGCGGATTTTATTGCCGTGAATCTCGATCGAGTCGAGTTTGCAGGGGCACTGCATGATCCGATCGCGGCAATGATTTTCTGTCAGGTGAATCAGGTTGATTACAGTTTTATCAATGGGCGAAAAGTTGTCGATCAGGGGCGATTGACCACGATCGAGCTTGAGACGTTGGTCGAGAAACACAATACTCTTTCGCTGAAATTGGTGCAGTAAAACTCGGTATGATGACAGAGCGAAAATTAAAGAGGGGAGCCAGATGCGGATCTTGTTTGTGGCAGCGGAAGCAGCACCGATCGCAAAAGTAGGCGGGATGGGGGATGTCGTAGGTGCATTGCCGAAAGTCCTGAAAGCGATGGGGCATGATGTCCGAATCTTTCTCCCATATTTCGGATTTCTCAACGACAAAATCGAAATTCCAGCCGAGCCGGTTTGGAAAGGCTATGCAATGTTTAACGACTTTGCGGTCTATGAGACGGTTTTGCCGGGAACCGATGTGCCGCTGTATTTATTTGGGCATCCTGCCTTTGATCCGCGTCGGATTTACGGCGGTGAGGATGAAGAGTGGCGGTATACCTTTTTTGCAAATGGCGCGGCTGAGTTTGCTTGGAACTATTGGAAGCCGCAGGTGATGCATTGCCATGATTGGCATACGGGAATGATTCCGGTGTGGATGCATCAAGATCCTGATATTGCGACGATTTTTACGATTCATAATTTGGCGTATCAAGGGCCGTGGCGCTGGAAGTTAGAAAAAATTACTTGGTGTCCTTGGTACATGCAGGGACATAACACGATGGCGGCGGCTGTGCAGTACGCGAATTGGGTGACAACCGTTTCACCGACGTATGCCGAGCAGATTAAAACGCCGACGTATGGGGAGGAATTAGAGGGATTGCTCTCGTTTATCAGCGGTCGGCTGAGTGGAATTGTGAATGGAATTGATACCGAGGCTTACAATCCAGAGACGGATAAAGCGCTGACGAAGACGTTCTCGATCGATACTATCGACGATCGCATTAAAAACAAAATTGCTCTCCAAGAAGAAGTAGGACTGGAAGTGAATTCCAAAGCCTTTCTCATTGGCATGGTTTCACGATTGGTTGAGCAGAAGGGCTTAGATTTGGTGATTCAAATTCTCGATCGCTATTTGGCTTATACCGATGCTCAATTTATTTTGCTAGGCACTGGCGATCGCTATTACGAAACGCAGATGTGGCAACTGTCTTCTCGCTATGGGGGGCGGATGTCTGTCTATTTGCTCTATAACGATGCGCTAGCTCGTCGAATTTATGCGGGTGCAGATGCGTTCTTGATGCCTTCAAGATTTGAGCCTTGTGGGATTAGTCAAATGCTATCGATGCGGTATGGCTGTGTGCCGATCGTGAGACGCACGGGTGGCTTAGTCGATACTGTTTCGCATCATGATCCGGAGAAACATGCGGGAACCGGATATTGTTTCGATCGCTATGAGCCATTGGATCTCTTTACCTCAATGGTGCGGGCAAATGAGGCATTCCGCTTTAAAGGGCTGTGGAAAGAACTTCAGCAACGAGGAATGAAGCAGAACTTTGATTGGAAAAAATCGGCGGTGGAATACGATCGATTGTATCGACGAGTTTTAGGAATGCCGGAAGAGGGAGATGTGACTGTTGCTGTAGAAGCTTAATTGGCTGGTTTCAGCAAGGTAAAAATCTTAAGCTTGGAATGAACGATCGCTGCGCCAATGAAAACAAGTTTCGCGAACAAGTTTTCTATGCCAGCGATTGATCTCTATCATGATGCAGTGAAACGGGCACTGATTAAAGAAGGGTGGAATATTACCCATGACCCGTTTCATTTGCGTTGGGGACGCAAAGATATGTATGTGGTTCTGGGAGCCAAACGATTGCTAGTAGCAGAACGTGCGGAACAGAAGATCGCGGTTGAGGTGAAAAGCTTTATTAGTGACTCGGAAATGCAAGCGTTTCGAGATGCGATTGGACAGTTTGCGATTTATCGTTCTGTCCTGCGTCGAACGAATCCAGACTATACGCTGTATTTAGCTGTGCGAAATGTTACTTATGTCTCCTTATTTGAAGAACCAATTGGACAACTTTTGATCGAAGATGAAGGTTTAAAGCTTGTTGTATTTGACGCAGAGGAAGAGGTGATTCTGCAATGGAAAAACTAGACCAGTACCGTCAAATTATTCAGTTCGTTCTGATGCCTTATACACAGATTCCTTATTCACACGGGGATTTGATTTGTAAACCGATTTTCGATCAGCAGCGAGATAGCTATCTTTTAATGACTTTAGGTTGGGATCGTAAGACGCGCGTGCATGGGTGCCTGGTGCATTTGGATTTGATTGATGGGAAGGTGTGGGTGCAGCGAGACGAGACAGAAGATGGCGTGACGCGTGAATTAGTTGAGGCTGGAATTCCAAAGCAGGATATTGTATTGGCGTTTCATCCTGAAGATGTGCGTCCTTATACGGGATATGCGATCGCCTAATTGATAATTTAGCTCGATCGTGTTTCCCAAGTCGGTTTTCTGCTCGTTAAACTCATGTGTAACTTGTCAAGCAAGTGCTATGGTGGATCATCCGATTGGGGTTTTCTTCTCGTACTCGTATCGGTATGAGGAGTTTAAGGACGAGATTGGAGTAAACGGACAAATCCTTCTTGCTCAAAATGTCGATCGGTCGTTAATGCGTCTGTTATTCCACGCTGTCGCATCAAAACAAAGCTCACTGCATCACACAACGAATAAGTTTTATCCGCTCGATCGGCTAAAAGCTGCATCGCTTCTCGGTGCAGTTGTTCATCGACCCAAATCACTTCAATATCTGGACTGTCAAGTAAATCGGTCGCGTAAGTTAACACTGCAGAACGAGGAAAACGACGGACTAAGGCTAAAGCAATCAACTCCGCTAAGACATAGCTATGAGTAAGCAGCCTCTGACTTGAACTATTGAGAAATCGCACTGCCTCCGGATGTTGAGGTTCATCTTGATGAAGGTAGCAAAGTAGTCCTGACGTATCTAACAGCACAAATCAATCCTGCCTCTGATACTCATCGGCATAAGCTCTGGCAAGATCAGCATCAATGCTTTCATTGTCTGATCCTGTGGGATGTCCAAGGCGAATCGATCCGGCATGATTCCTAAACCTTTGCCGAGCTTCTTCTTGCTGCGCTGTTAAGGGTGAATCCGCCTGGAGAGATCGATTTTGTTGGTTTAAAACCGTAATAATCCACTCTGTCATGGGCAATCCAGCAGCATCGGCTTTCTGTTGAAGGTCTGCATAGATCTCATCACTCAGTTGTAGCGTTAATTGCTGGCTCACGGTTACTTGATAAACATGGAGGTTAGGATAATTATAACTCCTGGATTCAGCGCTCAATCTAAACAAATCGTTCAAAATAATGCTCAAGCTAGACCGACAAAATGCTTCTGACGAATGAAGATCGCTAGAGATACGATCGATAAAATAGCCTAGCCCCTTTTCCTGTTGCGCTATGTCTTTCCAGTTTTCCCGGTTTGACTGGTTTTGTTTCTGGTATCCGCCTGGATGGTTGATTCTGTTTAATCGTCATTGGCAGCATTATCATCCGGATCCGGAGGGTTGGAATTGGCTGGAATTTGGGCTGTTTCTGATTCCAGGAGGGTTTTATCTGGCATTATTGCTGCGCTGGATACGGTTGGGATTTCGTGCGCCGAAACCGATTTTCACAGAGCCTGATCCGGTTTATCAAAATGCGTTTCGAGAAGAGATTCTTTCCCCGATCGTAACTCGCTATTTTCGCGCCGAACTGCATGATGTGGAGAATCTACCGACAGAACCACCCGCGATCGTGACGCTTAATCATGCTGGAATGTGCTTCCCGTGGGATTTTGTTTGCCTGGGTGTATTGTTAGGACGAAAAACAGGTTGGTTTGTGCAACTCTTAGCTCATCCCATCTTTTTTGATCATCCTTGGTTGGTGTGGTGGTTGCCGCCTGGATGGGCACAGGCTTTGGGTGGGGTACGGGCAGAAAAAGAAAGCTTTGAAGCAGCGATCGCAGAGAAAAAAGTATTACTTTATGCACCTGAAAGCTGGCGAGGATTGGTGAAAGGCTGGCGGCATCGATATCAATTAGCAAAATATGATCCAAGCTTTTTACGCTTGAGTTCACAGTATCAAGTACCGATCGTATCGACTGTTTGTATTGGCAATGAATCTCTACATCCTTGGGCGTTAAATTCTCAGGTATTGGCAAAATGGTTTAAGATGCCGATGTTACCTGTGTCGCCTTTAGTGTTGCTTTTTGTGTTGTTTCCATCGATGGGAGTTTGGGCGGTGAGGACGCAACTAAAGTACTATGTGCGATCGCGACAATTACCCGAAACTGAACTGAGTCGAGCTGAGTCGGTTCAGCAGGCAGAGAAAATGCGATCGCAATTGCAAGAAGAGATTAATCAGCTTGTGACTCGCAGCTAGATATCGACCCAGACGGTGACTGAGGCAACAGCGATGTACATATCGTCATTTTTATCGTTAAATTCCTCGATCGCTCTGCCTTGCACAATCATTCCACCGGATTCGACTTTCAAATTTTTTTGCCCGAATGGAAGCACTTCTAGAACTTCGGCTTCGCGCACTTGTTCGGGATAAGGAACTGCGATTTGAACTTCGATGATCATTTCGTTGGGATGGCTCAGTCCGGCAACTTCCCAAATTCCGGGGAGAGCGTTATGAGCGATCGCATTTCTTACGGCTCTAGAAGCTGCAACAGTCGGATCTTGCCCGTGCTGATCGATTCCCATTCCCATTTCAATTACAAATCGTTTCCGTGTCATCGCTAAAATCCTAAATCTGCTTTTGCTGCTTCTGCCGCTCGAAAGACTTCTACATCGGGCATTTCCTCCCAAGCCGTATCGCCAATCTCACGGTAGAAGTTTTCATCATAAGGACGAGTTCGGACAACAACAGGCATCGGAACTGCGTGACCTAGAATTAAAGCTTGCTGTTTGGAATCCAGTTTGGCAAGTACCGATCGTAGACTTTGCCCTCCAGAAACACCTGTAAAAATTGCCTCAATATCTTTGTCATCATTCAGCAATGCTGTGATTCGGGTTCCAATCTGCGACATGACTTCATTATCAATTCCAGACGGACGCTGATCGACGACTAGCAACGTGACAAAGTACTTTCGCATCTCACGGGCGATCGTGCCAAAAATCGTTTGTCCAACGGTTGCAGGATCGAGAAATCGGTGTGCTTCTTCGATCGTAATTACGAGTTGCTGAGGTCGATCGTTTACGTCTTTGGTTTGTAGAAATTGCTCAGCTTTGCGAACATAGGCGTGGTGAATTCGTCTCGCAATGATGTTAGTTGCCAGCATGTAAGAGAGTAAATTCGATTGAGAGCCGAACTCAACTACGACATGCTTTCCCGCATCAATACATTCAAGAATTTGACCGACATAGTTATGCGGACAACTATTGCGAATGTACTTCAATTCATCCAAACGATTGAGTTTTCGCTGCAATGCCATGATCGAAGATTTACTGCCCATCTTGGTTTCGCAAAACTCTTGAATCTCACCATTGCTCATGGTTAAGAGCCGATTGATCCAAGCTTTACCAAACTCATTTCTGAGAATGATTGCATTTTCCAGAGCTGCTTCGGAGAGGTTTAACTCTCCTCGAACGAGCATCAAATCTTCGACATCAATTTGGTCATAGCTAACATACAATTCTTGAGCATCTCGAACGCCTCTTCGCTTTGTCGAATCAGGATCGAGCGTAAAGATTTGCACTTGTCCTGGAAAGAGCTGCCGCAAGCCTTTGACGGTGCTAAATTGCTTGCCTTCTCGCGTGGCTTCCCATCCATACTCAGAGTGCATATCGAAGATGAGATTCACTGCCGCTTGCTTTCGGACAATTCCTGCCAGCAGCAATCTCGTCAGAAATGATTTTCCGGTTCCTGATTTTCCAAATACACCGTTACTGCGTTCGACAAAGCGATCGAGATCCAAACAAATCGGAACCTCCATATCAATCGGTTCTCCGATCGCGAAGTTGCGCCGATGCGGGTCATCTTCCCAACCAAAGACGGCTCGAAAATCTCGTTCACTCGCATCAAAAACCTGGCTAAAGTGACTAGGAATCGTTTTCACGGGTAAGAGTTCGATCGCTTCACTTGAACTTGCTTCATACGAGGCCAATTTAGAAGATTTTTTCTTTGCGACAGGCTTCTCGGTTGGCGTAAACATCAACATCGGAGAAAGCTCGATCGTGCCATAGGTTCCGCTGCCAGCTAGCACTTCTTGCAGAAATAAATTTGTCGGTTCTGGCGGATTGGCAATAATTCGCTGACTAGAGGTGCCTAGAGAAACGTCAGTCAACATGCAGAAAAAGCGCGATCGCGTTCCCTGAACGACGAGGAACTTGCCAACCCGCATTTCTTCAACCGAGACATCGGGATGGAGCCGAACCTCTAGCCCTTGACTCAGAGATCCTTGAATGACTGACCCTAATGGTTTCTCTAAATCCATACGCTACGACAAAGCAATTGTTCTATCTTAGTTCAGCTTGAGACATGCGTACTAAAGTTGTCAAATCTTAAGTAATTTGTAATACGATTTAATCGCTGTAGTCCTCGTGTCGAATGCAAGTTTTAGAGACGGTTATCGATGCAATTGCGAATCGCAAAAGATTAGAAATAGAACTGATCTTTCAACTGTTTTGGATTCTATTTTTCGTGGGTTTGATTCCATCATGGATTGTGTCTCGATATTTCAGTCGCGTCGCTCGATGGCTAGCGCTGATTTTAGCGATCGTCATTCTGCTCAACTATATTGGGCTGGTGATTCTCTATCCAACTTGGGCAGATTACGCTGATCCGGCTGAAGCAAATATCGCAGTTGTGTCTTGGCTATTGCGACGAGGAGAACCCCTTTATCCAACGTTGGATGCAGCCGGGAGATATATCAATAACTATGGTGCTTTTTCTTATATTATCCAAGCTGCTTTCCTCAGTGTTTTCCAGCCGAGTATTTTCTCGTCAAAACTTGCAGGAAGTGTGGCAGGACTATCGAGTTTAACGTTGATTTTTTTATTGATTCAACATCAATTAAACCGATGGTTTGCGATCGTTGGAACTGCGATCGCGAGTCTTTGCTTTCTCAATCAAACTTCCGCTTCAGGATTGCTTACGTCTTCATTTTGGGTTCGCCCTGATTCTTTGCTGCTGTTTTTCTCAGTGTTGGGACTATTTTTAGTTGTGCGAGGTGGAAAAGCGATCGCGATTTTTGGTAGTGCGATCGCGCTAGGAGTTAGTACGAATCTCAAAGTTACTGCTTTTCTGCATTTCATTCCCATCTATGTTTTATTGCTTGAGCGATTTGGGATAGTCTCAGTACTGATCTCAGCAGCTAGCTCGATTTTCATTTCAGCTTTACCGTATCTTCTACCTCAAATCTCGCTCACGAACTATTGGAAGTGGTTACAACAGGTGCGGCTCAAAGGAATTAAATCCGAACAGATTCCCAAGAATCTCCTCTGGACAGCATTTATGGCGATTCCTAGCATGATCGCGCTTTTGTTGAACTGCAATCGAAGATGGTTCTCAAAGCGTTGGTTATACGGTTTAACTTTACTAGCTGGAATTGTGCTCAATGCTGTAATTAGCTCAACTCGTGGCGCATTAGAGAACAATATGCTGCCATTTGTACCGCTTTTGATTTACTTAGCCATTGATCTATTTCGACTGAGAGCATCACGACCTAAACTGATTTCTGTGCTTGGAATCAGTGCTGCGATCGCGTTTATTGCTGCGAGTAGCTTAGCTGTATATTCAACCGAAGTGAAGTTTGTTGAGCGTATGAATACGGCTCCTGGACACCGAGCGATCGCTGATCTCGATCGCTTTATTGCAGCGCATCCAAATCGTACAATCGGTATGGGATATGGGGCTGTGAGCTACCAGCTTTCGAGCTATCGTCCACCGCTCGTTTTTGCTGGCAATCCTTATCTACTAGATTCTGCTTCTTTGATGGAAATGCAAGCTTCTGGGCTGAATAATACGCCTGAAAAAACGTTGCAGGCTTTGAAAACTTGTCAGACTCAGATCTGGTTAGTCCCGAAAGAGAATCTGCCGTTTCAGGTTTATAGCTACTATCCGCCGCTTCAGAAACTATTTAGCGATCGCTTTAGAAAAATCTTTGCTGAGACTTACGATCGACAAGAATCTACCGAGTTCTACGATGCTTGGATTTGTAAAACTCGGTAGTCGTGAAATTATAAAGCCCCTAAAAAGGGACATTCAGGAAGCTTGCCCAGACTATTCAATATTGATCGAAGTTGGTGCTGATCCGCTTGGAGGTGTGTAACTGCTTGTCGTCGAAGCCTTGCGAAAATCAGCATAGAGCTTATCTCGCCAGTTAAAGAACGGGTCGAAGATGCTCACATCTGCAATACCAGCGACACCCTTGCCTTTGAGCGATTCAGGAATATCTAAATATGCGCCTGTTGGAAACTTGACATACATCGACAATCCAGCGACCGCAAAATCTGCCAGCGTCGGCGAATCACCGACCAAGTAGGGTTGCTCAGTCAACATAAACGAAAGAGCTGTCAAACTGCGTTTCAGTGCATCGGTTGCTTCTTTCACTGTGTCTGGACCCATGCCGACTCCCACGCCTAAAATCCCAAGAAAATCACCCGGAATTGCTCCGACCAAATTCTTCAAAATATCTGGAGTCGAAGTAGGTAGTACGGCTGTGCGAAAACTTTGATTTTGCGAAAGCGATCCGATTAATCCTTTCCGGGCATTCAACCCTAACGACTCATCTGCCCACTGTTCGATCAGCAGACATAGACCTTTTTGCTTTGGATCAGATGGGATAATTGGATTTTCGGGATATTTTCGATCGAGATATTCCGCGATCGCAGTCGAATCAGCAATAATTTCGCTCCCATCTTTCAGCACTGGAACCTTTCTCTGTCCTGACATTTGAAAGAGTTCAATCTGCCCAATTCCCGGTGTGACCTCAACTTTACGATAGGGAAGTCCTTTGTAATCGAGAATCAGCCGCACCTTTTCCGCATAATGCGACATCTCAAATTGATATAACTCAAGCATAAATAAAGCTCCTAAAGCCGATCTTGCCAATCTCTACCTTAGAACCAAATTCCCAGAAACGCATCCGATCCTATGGAGAGATTTCCGACGAAACTCAAATTTAGAAATCAGAATTTTGCAAAAACTCCGACTGCTCGCGCCGCATACTCTGCTCAAACAGATGTCCTGCTTTCACTTCCAAAATTTGAGCCGAATCAATCCACTGGGCATCAAATGATCCTAAGTGAGTCGTCGTGATCAAAGTCTGGAACCGATCCTGAATCGCATCGAGCAATTGATTTTGTCGATTTAGATCTAATTCTGCTAATACATCATCTAACAGTAATAACGGTGGCTCACCGATTACATCTTCGATCAGTTTCAGTTCTGCTAACTTCAATGCTAAAACTAATGTTCTCTGTTGCCCTTGTGAACCGTACTGACGAGCAGGGGTTTGATTGATCATAAATTCAATCTCGTCGCGATGTGCGCCGACTAAAGTTGTTCCTTGATGTTGTTCTGCGATCGCTCTCGCCTGAATTTTCTCTAAAAATGCCTGCTGCAAGGCTTCTGGCGTATCTTGCTCTGCTTGGACATTCGGGGCGTAGCGAATTTCTAGTTTTTCAGTACTGCCACTAATCGCTTGATGCCATTCCTCGGCAAACGGCACTAAGCGATCGAGTACTCTGGCTCGACGGCGAATCACACGCGAACCTGCGATCGCGAGTTGAGCATCCCACAGAGCTAAATCTGGAGCTTCGATCGATCTGCCTTCACTTTCTTCTCGCAAGCGCGCTCTTAACAAAGCATTGCGCTGCCTTAGAACCTGAGTGTATTGCTGAAGCACATAGGCATAAACAGGTTCAAGCTGAACGAGTAGCCCATCAATCCAATGTCTGCGCTGATCGGGTCCACCTCGCACCAGATCGAGATCGAGACTAGAGAATTGCACCATATTCAACGTGCCAAGAAAATCAAGCTGTCGGCGCAAAGACATACCGTTTTGTGACACGGTGCGCCGCCCGTTTTCTCGTAACGTAATCGTCAGTTCGGTTTCTCCGGTTTCGCGTTTCAGATGTCCGGTAATTTGAGACAGCGTTTCACCGTCGTAGATCAAATCGCGATCGCGAGAAGTCCGATGCGATTTCAATGACGACAACAATTCAACCGCTTCAAGAACGTTCGATTTCCCCTGTGCATTGTTTCCCAGCAAAATCGTTTTGGATGAAGTGAAATCAACCTGCTGATCGAGGTAATTCCGAAAGTGACGAAGATGCAGAGAGCGCAGGTACATGATTGGCTTGGGCAAAGTCTTACCAAGTGTACCAAAGATGAAGAAACTGCCGTTCTGGATTTGAGCAGCGATCGCCAAATCGAAAGATCAATCGAAGATTTGAAGGTTGATCGCTCCTCCAGTTACCATATAGACCGTTCCCATCAAATTCTGAATGGTCGAGGGACTGATGAATCTACCAAATGTGCTACGTGCGCCGTCATTACTTCAGACCTTGCATTGGGTTGCTGATCCAGTCGGTTACATGGAAAAGTCGGCTCAGCAATATCCTGATATTTTCTCAGCACCAATTTTGGGCGGGAAGCATTTAGTCTTTATCAATCATCCGCAGGCGATTCAAGAGATTCTCACCAGCGATCGTAAACGGTTTATTGCTCCAGGTAGAGTCAACCACATTCTCTCGCCACTGATTGGTGATGCGTCGGTGATTATGCTGGAGGGCGATCGTCATAAGCGCCGTCGGCAACTCTTGATGCCTCCTTTTCATGGGGAACGGATGCGGGCGTATGGGAATTTGATTTGCCAGTTAACTGAGAGAGTGGTAAGTCAACGCGCGATCGCCCAACCGTTTAATGCGCGATCGATGATGCAAGAAATCTCGCTACAAGTGATTTTAGAAGCGGTGTTTGGAGTCTGCGAGGGCGAACGGTTTGAGCAACTGAGAGCCTCGATTACGCAGATGTGCGAACTGTTTCGCAATCCGTTAGGTGCGAGTTTTCTGTTTTTCCCCTGGATGCAGCAAGATTTGGGAACTTGGATGCCTTGGGGAAGATTTTTGCGCGCTAGATCGAACATTGATAAATTGCTTTATGCCGAAATTGCCGATCGCCATCAGCAAGATCTTCGCGATCGAGTCGATATTCTCTCCTTACTGATGGAAACTCGAGATGAAGACGGTCAGCCGTTGAGTGATTCAGAACTCCGAGATGAACTGATGACGTTACTGTTTGCAGGACATGAAACGACTGCAACGGCAATGGCATGGGCACTGTACTGGATTCATCATCAACCAGAAGTGCGCGAAAAACTGCTGCAAGAACTGGATGCGCTCGGTGCGAATCCTGATCCGATGTCGATCGTTCGATTACCTTACCTGAGTGCAGTTTGCAATGAAACGCTCCGGCTCTATCCGGTTGCGATGTTGACTTTTACTAGAATTGTCACCGAACCTGTAGAACTGTTGGGGTATCCACTTGAGCCGGGGATGTCGGTTGTGGGCTGTATTTATCTACTGCATCACCGGGAAGATCTGTATCCAAATTCGCATGAGTTTCGACCGGAGCGCTTTTTAGAACGGCAGTTTTCTCCGTTTGAGTTTATGCCGTTTGGCGGTGGGGCGCGGCGATGTATTGGGGAAGCACTCGCGGTGGCTGAAATGAAGCTTGTGCTAGCAACAGTTTTGTCTCGGTACCAGCTTGCGTTAGCTGATAGTCGTCCTGAAGTTCCGCGTCGTCGGGGAGTGACACTTGGTCCATCGGGAAGAGTCAAAATTCAGATTTTGGGGCAGAGAACGACTCGACCGAGTGAAGCGATCGTGTCTGGATAGATGCGTAGAGCAAAGCGATCTCATCTATCAAATGATTCGGGTGTTCCTCCTTGAATCTTCAATTCTTGCTGTAACCAGCCCAAAAAGTTTTTCGTTCTCGTGAAGTGTTGATCCACTCCAGCATCTAATAGTGCTTGTTTAGCAGGAGTTGGTTGACTAAATATCTCGTCTTTCCAGAATGCTGCATCGTTAGTTAATAGGATTTTTCGATCATTAGGATATTGTCGAGCATGGTGCAAGATACATTGCAAAACTAAGTTATCTCGACGCTGTTTCTGCTCGGAGAGAAACCGTTCATTTAATCCACAGACTAAACTTTCAGGAGTCAAATGTACCATTTCAAATCGGCTAGACATGGCTTGAACTGCCATCTGAAACCGCGCTTCAACATCATTCAGCAAATTGCTATAACGCACTAAAGCATCACTCAAAGCAGACACTAATGCGAGGCGATCTGGTGCTGTTGCGTCTCGTCGTGCTTCGCTCAGCTGCTGATCCATTGCTTTCCTAAAGCTTTCTCGTCGTTGTCGATCTTCTTCAAAAGCGACTAAAGCCTCCATATAACAAATACTGGGAATCACAATTCTCACTGAATCACACAGCGGATTTTGTAGTAATTCTGTTGCTTCTGGATCTTGCCCTTTTGCGATCGCCAAAATTAAATTTGTCTCAACGTACAATATCAAGCTCAACCTCTTCTTCCGTCGTACCATCCGCTAAATGAGGGAGTAACCCAATTTCTTCCATCACAGCCGCCGCAGGAGGCTTTGGAGATTTCCAATGATAGGCTAGGTCGCGCAACCATGCCTCAACGAGCGTCGTTAAATAACTTTCAAAAATCTGTTTTTGTCCAAATTTTGGATCGTAAAATCGCAAAATGTCTGCTGTGTTAAGTATCTGAATTGGCTCAGATAGTTCTTGCTCATTCCATCGAAAAATTTGAATGTTTTCAGTATCGACTAACATACCGAAGGAGATGTTGCCATGATACTGATTGAGATAATGCTTCAACTGCTCTCTTGCATTACCTCTCAGATTATTGGTCTTCACTTCACCAATTAGAAAAATGTTCCCGTCTTTGTCTTTCGCGACAAAATCTAATGTCTGGGTTTTCATTTTTCACCCTCATCTTTTGTTTTGAGCATAATTTCGATCTCTATCTTTTTATTTTATCGTCGATCGCTTTTGGGTCGATATTTTTCAAGGGCTGAGATGCCTTGAAGTGGATTGCGGGCGCGTTGATCGAGGGCTTTTCCTCGGAACCAGAGGCAAGAGCAGAAGAGTACGATTGTACTCCAGAGAATCGCAACTTGCCAGCTAGGGAGAAAGTTTAAGAAGCCAAAGGTTGCAGCGCAGATAGTAATCGGGAACCAACAGAACCAGGGAAAAGCTAAGGCGGCAAGGAATCTGAGAGAATCTTGCTTTGTCTCGGCTCGATGCCAAAAACCAATGCCTGCCCCCGCAGCGAAAGCGAAAGCGCCAGCGAAAGCGCCAGCGACAGCGACAGCGAAAGCGACAGCGACAGCGAAAGCGACAGCGCCAGCGACAGCGAAAGCGACAGCGACAGCGCCAGCGCCAGCGACAGCAAAAGCGCCAGCGCCAGCGCCAGCGAAAGCGCCAGCGCCAGCGACAGCAAAAGCGCCAGCGCCAGCGACAGCGCCAGCGCCAGCGCCAGCGCCAGCGACAGCGACAGCGAAAGCGCCAGCGACAGCAAAAGCTTTGTCACTTATTATGGTTTCAAATAAAACCTCAACGCCCGCCCACGTCAAACGTTTGACATATAGACGCTGTAGCTCAGCAAAAAATGTAGCTCCTCCAAGTAAGCCAAAGTTAATAAAGAGTCCCGGTTCTAAACGCTCCTCAATGCCTTGCCACAAGAAGACCCAGAAATACGCTAAAACTAAGCTAGGAAGCCCACTGCTCCAAGCTATCCACTCAGTTGGAAAACGAGAAGGCAAAGAGAGCAGTTGTACAATTGCTACAATCGACAATAGCAACGCGCACCCAAGTACAGTTCGATAGTGCCACCCTACGTTAAAGCGGTACTTCAGTCGTTTGTACAATCTCAGCCAGTCATCTCGATTAGCATTTCTCTGATTGATTAATCGATCGAGCAATTCAAGCTGCACTTTAGGCTTAAGGCTCGAAAGCAAAAATCTCCATCTAGAATTTGTTCCTACCAGACGAGAAACTTCTTCCAATATCAGTTCATCTACTACTGGCATGGCTCTCGGTGTTAGTCGAGAATTATAGGCTTTATACAGCGTTAGTTCTTCTATTGTCGGTGTAGCCGTTCGTCCTAATAGTGCTTCCGCTTGAGAACTCCAACGTTTGGGAGATAAGGTAATTTGATCACGAAGCGCGATCGAACAAACCGGGATCACCAAGCGCGGATCGAATTTCGGATTCCCAAGCGCAACCTCGATCGGTGCTTCCTGCATCAAATAAGCAATTCGATTGGCAATGACGGATAGGTTAGAAGCCTGAAAGTCTTCAAAAGGTTCCCAAACCCAATCCAATCGAAAATTA
This sequence comes from Leptolyngbya sp. UWPOB_LEPTO1, assembly GCF_017302695.1. Taxonomy (NCBI): domain Bacteria; kingdom Bacillati; phylum Cyanobacteriota; class Cyanophyceae; order Leptolyngbyales; family Leptolyngbyaceae; genus Leptolyngbya; species Leptolyngbya sp. UWPOB_LEPTO1. The sequence continues at coordinate 212,410 of NZ_JAFLCJ010000009.1, forward strand.
CGCTCACGCTGTGATCGTTCAAGTGGACAATCTCGCAAGGCATTCTCAATTTCAGGATTTGCAATCAAAGTTGCTAAATGCCAAGTTGCTCGTCCAGATAGTTCTGCATTGTTATGCCAAAGAAACGGTACTAGCACTTTTGCTGCTTGCCCTGTGCCAATTCTAAATAGATCATTCAACGCATCTTGCTCACCTGCTTCTGCAAGTTGCTTGAGCTTCGGAACGGCTAAATCTCCCATTCGGATCAATGGCGATCGAGCTTCTGCCGAGTAGTTATCGACTAGTACTTGAGCCGCGATCGGTAAATTCGTCAAAGACAAAGCATTTGCCGCCGCAATTCTTTGTTCAGTTTCTCGACTTTGCAAAGTTGCTACCAAAAACTCAAATACTGATTGTCCTCGCGATCGAGTATTGGAAGCCACCGCTGCAAACGCCTGTACGATCGCATCACTCTCTGTCAATCGTCCCTTAAACTCATTCACGATCTGATCTGCTAATGATTGCTCTACCTGCTGAGCATCTGCCAAACACTCAAAAGCAGTAATCGCATCCAATTGATAGACCCGCGCAATTAACGTAGTACTATCTCCAACTAACCCACACCAAAGCTTCACCATCTCTCGCCAAGCAGCTCGATCGCGCTCAAACCGATTCAGCAACTCATCCGCATTCTCCCGCAACAGTTCTGCCACAAAAAACTCTTGCAACGTCAAATGAGCAAACTGGTATCGCTCCCCACCATCAAGCTCCATCAGCAACCCACTGCGCTCAACAATCTCCCGCAACATCGGTTGAGTATCTTTCCCCGCCTCCAGATTCAGACTCGGTAAAACCTGCCCCACCTCAGCCAGCACCTGCTGAAACTGCATACTGCGTCGATCGCTGCCCTGCTGCTCCTGCATCCGAATCGCCAACTGCCTCAGCACCAACCGCTTCTCCCTCATTTTGTAAACATTTGGTGTCTGCTTCGCCTGATCCCAAGTCTCTAGCAAAATATCGATCGCTTTTTGATAAAACTCCGATCGCGAATGCGGCAATACAAACGGCGTATCACAATACAAGTAAGCAATAATCGTCAACAACAAGGGATTCCGCGCCAACTCCAAAATCCGAGGACGATCCTGCAACGTCAACATTAACTGATCGATCGACTTCTCCGGAGGCATTGCCCAAGCCGCTAAAAATCGCCGCATCTGTTGATCTGTAAACTCCACAACCTCCAACGTCTGATCAACATGTTCATTAAATTCGTTGTAGTAGACCTGCGATCGACAAGTCAAAATCACCCGGCACTTCTCATAGCGATCGAGAAAATCTTTCAGTTTTTGCACAATCGTCGATCGTGCAGCACTTCCTACTTCATCTAATCCATCCAACAAAAGCATGACTGTGCCATTTTCCAATCCCTGCTCAACGAACTTTGTCGCCCCTGGAAAATCATCACGCTCCAACGCTTTCACCAACAGCGCCACAATATCCGAATCGACCCCGACGCGATACAACTCCAACAAAATCGCCACAGGTCGTTCTGCCAAATTCAACAAGCGATTTTCCGCATAGCTCAAAGTCAAAAACTTGAGCAGCATCGACTTGCCTGCTCCCGGCTGCCCCAGTACCATCAGCCGTTTGTGTTTTCCAACCGCATCCAGCGCATCAATTAACTCTGTGTCCCGCTTGCCTTTCACTTTTAGCGGTACATACACATCCTGCATTTTCAACGGTCGATCGACCCGAAACGGAATCTTCAACTCCCGATACTTGCCAATCAGCGCCTGCCGATACTTTGTCAGCGCAATTCCCCAAAACATTTTGGTTCCAGCAAACCGATCGTAAATATTTTTCTCGATCGCAGTACTGAATGCTGTAAACCACTTTTTAAGTGTGTCCTGAAAAATGAGAAGGAAAATTGACGCAGCAAAAGCCGCCCAGCCTCCTGTCTTCGAGAAGACCTCCCGCCAGTCTTGCTCCTTTTCCTGCTTCTTTTGCAGAAATGCCCGATCGTAAATTTCACCAATTTCTTTATCGCTCAAATTGAGAGTCTTACCGCCACCATAGACTTCAACCGCATATTTCGTCCGAGGTGATCCGGGATTAATCTCAACATCCCGTGCAGCCAACTCTTGAATCTCCGCGATCGCAGTTTCTCTTTCAGATTGCGAATAACTCGGCAATCCAAACGTTACCAGAAACGTCAGAACAAAAACAAAAATCCATTTGCGATTCAGCAGCTTAGACACAGGCGCAATCTCAGAACACTTAAATCTTTGTATCACTCCTTATTCAAGGCGTAGGAAAAACCTAATGCAACGTTTAGATTTCTCAGCTGAAAAGACGAAAAACCGGAGCTAGCTAATCTACTAACTCCGGTTTCTCTGTTATTCAATTTGTATGGCGACTAACGTTTTTTGCTGAAATAGAAACGGATGAATAGTTTCTCCATTTCAATCCACACAAACATCAACGCACTCACGCCCACACAAACCATCAGTTCATCAAACGGCAGATAATGCGTGCCAAAGAATCTCCGCAACGGTTCAACATACACCAACGCCAATTGCAGAATTGAAGTCAGAACAACTGCACCCCAGACATAGAGATTCGTAAACGGATTCAATTCAATCGTCAATCGACTATTCGATCGAATCGCGATCGCATGTCCCATCTGAGCTAAACACAGCGTTGTAAACACGATCGTCTTCCAACGATCTGGATCTAATCCACTTGCTGTATTCTTCGTCGTCCAGTCATAAGCCCACACCATCGTTGCAACTGAGAGAATCGCAAGGATAATCCCAATCCGGATCATGTAAGCTCCCAACCCCCGTGCAAAGATGCTTTCACCCGGATGATTCGGCGGACGATTCATCACATTCGGCTCCGCAGGCTCAACTGCTAAAGCTAAAGCGGGCAAACCATCGGTTACTAGGTTCATCCACAAAATTTGCAATGGAGTCAACGGAACACTTCCTGTCGCTGCAACTGCCGGAATCAAGACCACAGAAGCTGCGATCGTAATTACTTCCCCAATATTCGATCCCAGAATGTACTTGATAAATCGTCGAATATTGGTATAGACCACCCGACCTTCTTCTGTCGCAGACACGATCGTGGCAAAGTTATCATCCAACAACACCATGTCAGATGCTTCTTTACTGACATCAGTTCCGGTAATGCCCATCGCAATCCCGATATCTGCTTGCTTCAGAGCCGGAGCATCATTCACCCCGTCTCCGGTCATCGCAGCAATCTGTCCCGTCTTTTGTAAAGCTTGAACAATCCGGAGTTTATGTTCTGGAGCCACACGCGCATAGACACTCACACGATCGACATGCGATTCGAGTTCTTGCTGGCTCATTGCTTCTAGTTCACGTCCAATGAGAACTTCATCACCCGGTTTAGCAATGCCTAGATCTTGAGCGATCGCGCTTGCTGTTAATTGGTGATCTCCCGTGATCATCACAGGACGAATTCCAGCAGTCCGGCAGCGTTTGACCGCTTCTCGAACTTCAGGACGAGGCGCATCTAACATATCGACTAAGCCTAACCAAACTAAGTCCTGTTCTGCTCCTTCTTCATCGGTTTCAGCCGGAACCCCTTGCAAAGGCTTGTAAGCAAAGCCCAACACACGCAAACCGTTTCCAGCAAGTTCATTATTGCGCTCTAAAATCTGGCTGCGCTGAACTTGAGTAATTGGCTCAACCTGATCGCCAACTTGAATCTGTTGACAGCGCTCTAAAACAATCTCAGGCGACCCCTTAGTAAACATCAGATAAGGCGTTGCTAAGAAATCTGTCTCAGATTGCAACAAGCCTGCTGCATCTTCAACGATCACACTCATTCGTTTACGATCGCTCGAGAACGGAAACTCTGCGACCCGTGGCAGTTTACTATTCCACTGATCTCGTTCCAATCCTGCTTTTGCAGCAGCCGTGAGTAATGCTCCTTCAGTCGGATCGCCTAGGATGATCCATTCTCCCGCTTCTTGTTGCAGAATCGAGTCATTACACACTGTACAAGCAAGGAGTAAAGCTCTAAATTCCGGCTGTTCTGCGGGGATAATCTTTGTGCCATCGAGCAGAAATTCGCCATCGGGTGCATAGCCTTGCCCTGTAATTTTCGGGCTAGCACTAATCGTATGCAGCGATTGCACGACCATTTTGTTTTGGGTCAAGGTTCCAGTCTTATCCGAACAAATCGTCGTGACAGAACCTAATGTTTCAACAGCAGGCAACTTACGAATCAGCGCATTGCGGCGTACCATGCGCTGAGTTCCGATCGCTAATGTCACCGTAATCACCGCAGGCAACCCTTCCGGCACAACTGCAACTGCCATACTTAAAGACGTTTGCAGCAAATTCTGCAGCAACCCAAAGTTGCGACTGATCAGCAACCCACCGACGACCACGATCGCAACTAAAATTAAGGCACCTGTTACGAGCGCTTGGCTCAGTTGATCCATACGTCGTTGCAACGGCGTTGGTTCTGATTCGACTCCTTGAATCTGTGCGGCAATTTTTCCTAACTCAGTCCGCATTCCGGTTCCCGTCACCAAAACCGTTCCGCGACCATTCACAACCTCAGTTCCTTGGTAGGTCATGTTAATGCGATCGGCAGGCATCGCATCTTCTTTGACGGTGATATTCGCGTTCTTGCTAACGGCTTCTGCTTCCCCTGTCAGGGCAGCTTCTCGAATTTGCAAGTTTGCGGCTTCTAGAATTCGACCATCTGCGGAGACTTGCGTCCCGGCTTCGACGAGCATCACATCGCCTGGCACTAAATATTTAGAATCGACTTCGCTGACTCGCCCACCGCGTAAGACACGAACTCGCGGCGAAGAAAGCTGTTTCAGGGCGGCTAATGCTTGTTCTGCTCGACTTTCCTGGATGTAACCGAGTGCTCCATTTAAAACCACGATCGCTAAAATCGCGATCGTATCTTTGAAAGGAACTTCACCGGGTTTGAGATTTCCTTGCGTCAGGGCGATGATATCCAAAATCCCAGACACTAACGCCACTCCGATCAGCATCAGGAGCATGACGTTTTTAAATTGGTCGATCAGAATTTCCCAGGAGCTACGACCCCCAGATTCTTCGAGTTCGTTCGTTCCGTATTGTTCTAGGCGAGTGGCGGCTTCTTGCTCACTTAATCCTGTGGTGCGATCGCTATTTAACGTCGCCAGTGATCCAACAGTATCGAGCGTATGCCAAGCCGTGTTTGGCGATGGAAGTGAATGACCAGACATAGACTGAAGAGGTTGAGGAATAATGACCTACAGCACCTTATCATAGTGCTAAAGCGTAGAATATGGCACTATTAAATAGTATTATCTTTAAAGCTAGATGATAGAGTCTAGACATTACTGCGTTTCGAGCGCTTTGTGAACCCTCTATTCGTAGAGATTTGTAGTAGAGATTTGCAGTGAGTCATCCCTTTTCTTTTTCTCAACTGATTGGACGACACGCTGAACTAGAGCAGGTCAGCCAAATTTTGTTGGGTGATCATGACATTCTCTTAGCAGGGGTTCCAGGTATCGGTAGACGAACACTCATGCGTGCAGCTGCTCAGGCTTGTAGTGCAAGAGTACTAGAAATCGATTGCCTGCGCGCGACGAACTATTCTCGATTTCTTGAATTGCTGGCAGAAGCGATTATTCAGACGTTCAAGTCTCCAGAGGAACTAGCGTTTATCGATCGTTGGAGTAAGGAGCATCCCTTCATTTTGCGATCGCAACAGGGACGAACTCAACTAGTTTGGCACCCTGTACCGGGCAAGGAATGGACATTGTTTGAGGCACTACTGACCTTGCCGCAGGCTCTAGCCGAGTGGCTCGACAGTCGGGTGGTGATTGTATTTCAGAACTTCCCGCATTTGAAATCATTCGATCGCTCCAACAAATGGGAGCAATATTTGCGCCAGGAAGTCCAGCGACAGAGCCGGGTGAGCTACGCACTGATCGCGACGGTCGCAGAGCGTTGGTCAGAACCGGATGAGTTGCGAGTACTCTCGCTGAGTCCGCTCCCAGATGAAGTGTTACAAACTTGGCTCATCGAAGCAATGGCGGCTGAGAAATTAAAATTTGAGCCAGAAAGCGTAGCGGTGTTTCTGAACTATGTACAAGGGCATTTTGGCGATGCGATTACGTTGGCGCGCCGGATTCGATTGGAAGCAGAAACGATTGTGCAGCCCCACCATGTGGAAAGAAGTGCGATCGCATTAATCGAAGATCTCTCAGTCACGTTTGAATCATTAATTTTATTACTCCCACACAGCCAAGTGCGGGTGTTAGAAAGCTTAGCGCTCGATCCAACCGACAGTCCCCATGCGCGTGAATATATTCAGAAACATAACTTATCCCGAGGCGGAGGCTTACAGGGGGCGCTGGCAAGTTTGGAGCAGAAAGGCTTAGTTTACGGAGCAGAGCTAGGATATCGGATTGCACTCCCGATGTTAGGAGCCTGGATGAAGTATCGACTCTCGTAGAAAAATCATCGTTCCGTGATAAGTGATACTCGATTTTACTTTCCAGGAGAGGTAAAAAATTATATAGTCATTTCATCTATTGTTGTTAGTCAGCACAGAGCATGTCGAAAGCGGGGAGTGCATTGAAGCAGGTGCTGGAATCTCACAGCATCACGCAGTATCAATTGTCTGCAATTATGGGTGTGAATCGATCAAACTTTAGTCGGTGGTTGCGCGGTGAGCGTGATCCATTAGCAGAAGTGGTCGTCGAAATTTACAAAGCCCTCAAGTCAATTAATCCAAAGGCTGCGTCGGAATTTGTACGTCTATACCTGGGGATTGGAGCGGATGAGGAGATTTAGAAGATGGGGAATGGGGCGAACTAAACTATCCCCCACTCCCCCACTCCCCACTCCCCACCCTAGTTAATTCGGCGGAAGTTTGCCTCGGTTAAGGAAATCACAGGTACGATCGAAAAAAGCCTGATCGATGACCTGATATGCCCGACTCCCCATTTTTACGAAATCCGTACGTGCCAGGAAAACCTGTTTCGCCCTTACTGTTTATCGGGCGGACAGGAGAAATCGAAACGGCATTCGATCAAATTCTCAGTCGGGGACACCTCGCAGTTTGGGGCGGCTCTGGAATTGGGAAAACGTCGTTTCTCAATATGATCGCTGCGCCGCAAACTTGGAAGTTTCGGGGACATGATCCGACTCAGGCAGTCGTTGTGCTGCTCAGTTGCCTGGGTGTGACTCCGTTCACCGCGGAAAACTTTTGGCACGAAGTCTTTGTGATCTTGAAAGATGCCCTCGCGAATGAACCAGAAATTGCTGCCGAAGTCGATAAATTTATTGAGCGACGAACTGCAAGTAAAGATTGTTTACGATCGATTCTCCGCATGATTGGCGATCGCAATAAATTCCTCTTACTCCTGATCGACGATTACGATGTCGCGCTTCGTCCTACAGCAAACTACACCGAAGATGATGCCAGCGATTTCTTAAGCGATTGTCGGAATCTCGCCTCTCACTCCAAAGAATCCGATTATTTCGCGAGCATCGTCACCTCATTGCGGCGCTTGAATGAAGCGGGGATCAAACTCAAACCCGGAGAATCCCCTTGGTATAATCACTATCTATTCCAGCCCTTGAAGCCGTTCAGTGAAACCGATGCAGCCTCGCTATTAGGAGGATTGCCGTTGACCCCTGCTCTGCGGGATGGCATTCGCGATATTGCGGATGGCAGTCCTGCCCTTTTACAAGTTGCTGGATACCTTTTATTCCGAGAATTCCGCGCTGAGCGTATTCCAGATAGCGATGCCTTTGCTACAGAATTTCAGCGAGCCACTGAGCATTATTTTGAAGACAACTGGAATCAGTCGAACGATACCGAACAGACGTTATTAATGCTCCTCGCACTGACCCATTTGAAAGGGCGGCTACTGAAGAAACGTTATGACCTCGGTGATACGGATGTAATTTTTAGCCAAAAGGAGCGAGAATTAAGGGATCTCGAAGAACGAGGGGTTGTGGTCTACCAAGTGCAAGAGGGCAAGAAACAGTATCGCTTTGCTTCCTCGCTCATGGAGTGGTGGGTCGTCAAAGAGATCGAGAATAGTGACGAAGAAGCGTTACAAGCCCGACAGCGCACGTTTCTGAATCTCATGAGCCGTCGCCAAGCGGAAACCGTGACCAATGCGATACGCTGGCTTTGGCAGCATAAAGAAGAAATACCATCTATTCTGTCTTGGTTAGGGAAGGTTACATCTGCCCTACCGATTGGTTTCATTCAGGGATAATTCGGAGCGGCGTAAGCCACTGCTTTAGATATGAGTTACTCGATCGAGCGGAGAAATCCATATATTATCGGTCGTCCTATTACCGAACCTGACCGTTTTTTCGGACGCGATCGCTTATTTGAGTTCATCGAAGACAATTTGCTTCAATCAGCTCAAGTGATTTTATTGCACGGGCATCGCCGCATCGGTAAGTCTTCGGTATTGGCGCAAATTCCCAGAGCAATTGACCTCAAAGAGTTTGCATTTGTGCCCCTTTCTCTTGAAGGAGATAGCCGGAAATCGCTGGCTGAGGTGCTGCACGAATTGTCACGCGATTCTGTGCAACAGTTTGACTTGACGATTCAGGTTCCTCCGGTTCAGGCTTTTGCCGAAAATCCGCAAATTTTTATCGATAATTTTATTCCAGCCCTGCGGCGCGAATTAGGCGTTAAAAATATCGTGCTGCTGCTGGATGAGTTTGATACGCTCTACAACGTCGATGTCAAGCAAGCAGCCGAGCATCTGTTCGGGTATTTACAAACGGCGGTCTATGACAATCCGAATTTGTACATTATTCCTGTCGTTGGTCGGCAGTTAGAAGATTTGCCTTTGATGCTCAGTCTGTTTCGAGAAGCGCCGAATCAAGAAGTAGGGCTTCTCGATCAACGCAGTACTGAACAGTTGATCACAATTCCCGCCAAAGGAATTTTAGAATACGACTTAGCCGCGATCGATGGAATTTGGGAATTGACGGCTGGGCATCCCTATTTCACTCAAGTCGTCTGTTTTGCGCTCTTTTCTAATGCTCGGGCAGAAAAACGGTGGAGAGTGACGCGATCCGATGTGCGATTTATTGTCGATCGGGCGATCGAACTCGGTGAAGGCGGATTAGGTTGGTTTTGGGAAGGCATTCCCTTGCCGGAACGCGTCGTTTTTTCAGCGGCAGCAGAGGTTCCACGGGCACGACAAATGGAGTTTCCTGAAATTTCGAGCTTAGACTTTAGCGAAGTCGAGCCGTTGCAATTATTGCGCGAATGCGGCGTTGAACTCACTGAACCGATCCGCAAAGCCTTGTTGAATCTGGTGGGCTGGAAACTGTTAAGAACCTCTGGAGTGCGATCGGGAATTCTCCCAGGACAGAAACATCTTTCTATGCCTCCGACTTTGGCGACCTATCGAGTGTCGATCGAACTGGTACGCCGTTGGCTGATTCAGCGGCATCCGGTGCGGCGAGAATTCCGGGGACTCGAAGATCTGAATACAGAAGCCCAAAATTTATACGAAGCCGCAAAATCTGCGCGGCTGCGCGGCACGAATCCGAAGATTGTCAGCCTGTTGAATGAAGCACTGCGACTCAATCCCAATCATTTTGAATCGCTATTTGAACTGGCAGATAGTTTGGCGGAAATGCGAGAGTTCGGGCAGGCGTTGAAATATTACAAACGTGCTTATTTAGTCGATGCGGTGCGCGTTCGAGATAGTTATGTTCAAGCGCTGCTCGATTATGGCGAAGAATTGCATAACTTGGGAGAAACTCAAGATGCGATCGCTCACTTAGAAGAAGCCTTAGCGATCGAACCTGAAAATCTACAAATCAGACGATTATTAGAACAAGTCCGCAAAGAGCAGCAGTATATAGAGCATCTGCGAGTGATTCCGATCACGAGTCAGAATCGCGCTTACATTTCCTCGATCGCGGAAATGAATGCGGAACAAGCAGATTTGCAGACCTTACAGCAGAACTTTAATCAGTTAAAAGCGCAAGTCAATGCAGAGGCTCCAATCGATTTGAAAAATCGAGCCTTGGAGCATTTGAATGATTTGCAAGAAGAATTGTTTACTCAGAAGAAAGTCGATGGCTTGACGTTAATTTATGTGTATCAATGGTTCCGAAAGCATTTGCCCAAACCTTTGGTACAGGCGGTGACAGATTTTGTCGATGCAGTCACCGCAACCATTTCTCATTCAGACAAATCGCATTGACCTATTCTTCGTCGAGTGGCAGTCCTCGTTTCACACGTCCTTTCGCAAAGAATCGTCCAAATTGTAGTTCATACACTTCATCTTCGTCTTGGGTTTCGACTTCGATATCTGATTTTGCGTAACTGACACACAGTAATGCATATCCTTGCCGCTTCAACTCGGGTGAGAGTCCGACGGCTTCTGGCTGCTCTAAATGCCCCGATAAAACTCTCACCGCACAAGCGGTACAGGCTCCATTACGGCAGGAGAAGGGAAGTTCAACGCCTTGGGTTTCGCCGCTTTGGAGGATATAGCGATCGCTCGGCACTTCAAAAGAATAAAATTTATTTTCTTGGCGGTGATAAACACGAACAGTATGAAACTCAGGCATGATGATCAACAAATTTTGAATCTTCTCTATTCAGTATGCGACATGTTCTGTTACTATATGAATTCTGCGGCGTAAAAAGCTGCATGGTTTGGAGAGATGGCCGAGTGGTTGAAGGCGCAGCACTGGAAATGCTGTTTACGGGTGACTGTAACGAGGGTTCGAATCCCTCTCTCTCCGTTCTAAAGCATCAGTAGATTAAGGTTTTCAGGAAGTCCTCGAAAATCCGAGAGTTCTTTTTGCTTCAAACATCAAATGCTTTTCACATTCGGTGACACAGGCTTGACAGACTTCGATGCACGATCGCGCAACGTGAGAATAAAGCGGGAACTGCGGCTAATAAAAGACGCGATCGTTCAGCAGAGTTGAGCGCAATCCTGGTAGACTCGCGCCCATTCCGTATCAGTCAGACACACTTGGCACAATGTTCACATTCGGAAGCGCAGTGAACCGCAGCATTAATAATCGACTGATATGGCTGATGAGGCATTGTTCGTTCTCCTAAGTTGAAGCTGAAACTCAACTTAGGAGAATCATCTTGAAGTCGCCCCTACCAAGCGTCAGGCATTCGATTTCTAGTTGAATGAGTCGCTTTATTTCATCCTGATTTTATTTTTGTATGTTCTTTTAGTCGGTAGGGATAGTTCTATCAAATCCTTAGCCTCAACCCTTGACTCTCTATCTGACTGGAGAGATCAGAATAAAGAGGTTCTATTACTCCAGCCTCTCTCAATGAAACGCTCCATGTTCAACTCTCGATTTTTAAGACGATCTCTCAAGTCAACGACGACCCAAGCCGTTGTTGGAATCGTTGCAATTGCTACCCTCGCCGCCTGTTCCACCACAACTGGACAAAATTCTGCTACCAATTCTTCTCCTGCTGCCAGCACGATGCCGGGAATGGATCATAGCAATATGGATCACGGCAGTATGAATCATGGCAACATGATGATGGATTTAGGTCCAGCCGATGCCAACTTTGATTTACGCTTCATTGATGCCATGACCCCACATCATCAAGGCGCGGTCGAGATGGCAAAAGAGGCGCAGCAAAAATCCAAGCGCCCAGAAATCAAGAAACTGGCAGCCGATATCATCAAAGCCCAGGATCAAGAGATTGGAGAGATGAAGCAGTGGCGGCAAGCCTGGTATCCCAAAGCCAATAGCATTCCGATGGCGTATGACTCGAAGATGGGACAGATGATGCCGATGTCGGCTGATCAGATGAAAGGCATGATGATGGGAATGGATTTAGGGGCTGCGGATAATCAGTTCGATTTGCGCTTTATTAATGCGATGATTCCGCACCATGAGGGAGCCGTTACGATGGCGCAGGATGCTCTGAGTAAATCAAAGCGTCCAGAAATCAAGAAGCTCGCTCAAGAGATTATCGCTTCGCAGGAGAAGGAAATTGCTCAGATGAAACAGTGGCGGAAAGCTTGGTATAACCAGTAGCCCATTTCATCTTAGTTTTAGGTTTGGCTGCGAAACTGTTGACTGGGTATCTGCTTGCTGCCTTTGGCTCATGCAGACTGTGTCGCAGCCGAATTCCTCCAGATTCTGCTGAACTCAACCTGCCCCGAACCTCTATCAAGGACGCGATCGATGCTTCACATTTCTTACCGTCCCAAGCGTTCTAGCGGTGCTTCTGCAACCGTCTTGGGCTTGTTGCTGATCATAGTAGCTCCCCAAATCACGCTAGCGCATGCTGGACACGGCAACGAGTTTCAGCATGACAGTCAGCCTGTCCAGACTGTGGGAGCGATTGAGGTGGATGCTGCTACCGCAGAACGTATGGGGCTGACAGTGGAATCCGTGAGCCGTCAACGTCTTGTCTCGGGTATCAAAACGACCGGACAGATTGAAGCCCAGCCGAATCAACAAGCAGAGGTAACAACGCCTGTTGGGGGAACCGTGTTGCGATTGTTGGTTAAGCCCGGAGAACAAGTCAGGGTAGGACAACCCGTTGCCATCATGACTAGTCCAGAGCTTGCCGAACTTCGCACCATTGCCCTTGATCGACAGTCCGAAGCACTAGGCAGCGTTCAACAAGCCGAGGCAGATTTACGCCTAGCGCAGCAAAACTATGAGCAGCAGCAGCGAATTGCTCAAGCCGAGATTCAGCAGGCACAAGTGGCGTTAAATGTGGCTCAAGAGCAATATGACCGCGATCGCGACCTTCTTTCTACTGGAGCTATCCCCCGCCGTACCGTTCTAGAGTCCGAATCGAAACTCGCCGAGGCGAAAGCGGCATTTGCAAAAGTTAGAAGTCAGTTGCAAGTCTCTGAAGCTCAGGCACAACTTAAACGCGCCCAGTCTGCCGTTGATGTAGCGCAATCCAAGAGTCAATTGAGTGGGCAGACTTATCAAACTCGACTGAGGCAGTTAGGCGCAAGTGCGAATGCAGACGGGACAATTACCATCACAGCTCCTATTTCTGGAGTGGTCGCAGACCGAGAAGCGACGATCGGCGAATCGGGACAGGATGCGGGCAAAAAGATCATGACGATCGTAAATGGCAGTAGTGTATTGATCGCTGCCGATATCTATGAGAAAGATTTAGATAAAGTTCAACAAGGGCAAGGGGTACAGGTCAGAGTCAATGGCTTGCCGAATCGCATGTTTCGCGGACGAATTAGTGTGATCGGTGCAACGGTGCAAGGTGATACTCGTGTTGTTCCGGTCAAAGCGGAACTCGATAATGCTGATGGTGCGCTCAAGCCGGGAATGTTTGCTGAACTGGAAGTGTTAACGGATCGAACCCCTGTTGCAGTTTTGGCTGTTCCGAAATCCGCGATCGTTGAAACCAACGACAAGAAAAAGATTGTGTTTGTCCAAAATGGTCAAGCTTTCCAACCAACCGAAGTCTCACTGGGTCGCGAATCGGGAGAGTTTGTCGAGGTCACAAACGGGTTATTTGATGGCGATCGCGTGGTTACACAACGAGCCACTCAACTCTACGCGCAATCGTTACGCACTGGGGGCCAGAAAGAAGCGAATCATTCCCCTAACCCTGTGACTTCTCAAAGTTCCATGCCTTTACCGTGGTGGGCAATTCTGCCTATCGGAGGTTTGCTGATCGGATCTACATTCTGGGCAGGGATGTATTGGGCGAATCGTCGTCAACGCTTTGCTTCACCTGTTCCCGCAGAGTCCAATGGATTTCATCCTAATCCAGAGATTGACCTGAATCATTTTCAATCCCAAAACGGCAAATTGCCGACTGAAGTGACCGAGAAACAGTTCGATCGTCCCCAGAATTAGACCTATGCTGAGTTCTATTGTGAGATGGGCGATCGCACGCCGTTGGGTAGTGGTTCTAGGAGCAATTATCGTAACGCTCTGGACAGTTCGCGCCATTCCTCAAATGCCGCTGGATGTCTTTCCACCGTTCGCACCGCCCCAAGTTGAAATTGAGACAGAATCGCCGGGACTTGCTCCCGAAGAAGTAGAGTCACTGGTGACGTTGCCGATTGAAAGTACAGTCAATGGAACGCCTGGAGTGACTGCGGTTCGATCTGCCTCTGCGCCGGGAATTTCGGTTGTTAAAGTCATTTTTGATTGGGGAACCGACATTTTTCAGGCACGGCAGCTTGTCACGGAACGATTACAGCAAGTTCAGACCAAGCTCCCAGAAGGCATCGAAACGCCGCGCATTTCTCCGATTAGTTCGCCGATCGGCACGATTCTCAAAGTCGCCTTGACCATCGAACCCGGAGCGCAAACTTCCATGATGGACGTGCGACGGTTCATCGATTGGCAAGTAACCAATCGATTGTTAGCAGTTCCCGGAGTCAGTCAAGTAACCGCGTATGGGGGCGAGGTTCGACAGTATCAAGTTCTCGTTGATCCCGCGCAACTCAAAGCCTTTGATGTTTCTCTAGAACAAGTTACACAAGCCGCTGCTGCTGCAAATCTCAATGCGCCGGGAGGATACCTGATCACACCGGATCAGGAGAAACTGATTCGAGGCATTGGACGGATTGAATCGATCGAAGACTTAGAGAAATCAGTCATCACCTCTCGCAAAGGTACTCCAGTCCGACTTGCAGATGTTGCGGAGGTGAAAATTGGTGCGGCTCTCAAGCGGGGCGATGGCAGTGTCAATGGTCAGCCTGCTGTGATTGTCATGATCAATAAGCAACCGCAAGCAGACACGCCGACCGTAACCCGTGCGGTAGAAGCCGCGATCGAGGAATTAAAAGCTGGATTGCCTAAAGGTGTGAATGTTGCAGTGACGTTTCGCCAAGATGATTACATTGCTGCATCGGTTGACAATGTGCGATCGGCGCTCGTTGAAGGCAGTGTGATTGTAGCTGCCATTCTGATTCCCTTTTTGATGAACTGGCGTACACTAGCGGTCTGCTTGCTCGACTTTTTTCTCACCTTGCTGTTTGCCTTGCTCGTCTGCTCTTGGTTAGGACTAGGGCTGAACACGATGACGCTAGGTGGGCTGGCAGTCGCGATCGGAACGGCAGTTGATGATGCGATCGTCTATGGCGAAAACACTTACCGCAACTTACGCGAAAATCGCCTATCGGCTCATCCTCGTCCAATGATGGAAGTCATCTACGAAGGTAGCCAGGAGGTGCGGGAATCGCTGATTGGTGCGACGCTGATCGGAGCCGTAGTCTTTTCTCCGATTTTTACGTTAAGCGGAGTCGAGGGGCGCATCTTTACGCCGATGGGCATTGCTTATCTGATTGTCGTGGTGGTGTCTAGTTTAGAATCCTTGGTGTTGTCGCCAGCGTTGTGTGCCATCCTGCTACCCCAAGGACGACTACAAGAGAAAGAACCTTGGGTTGCTCGTGCCTGTAAGCGGTTTTATCATCCTCTGTTGCGATTTGCGATGCGGCGATCGGTGCTGATTTTATCGCTCTCCGCGGCTTTACTGGTGATATCGCTCTCGATCGTTCCCACACTTGGACGACAATTTCTCCCCGAATTTCAAGAGCAAACTTTAGTCAACACCCTGACTCTCTATCCAGGTACTTCACTCGAAGTTACTAATCGAGCTGGATTTGCCCTAGAAGAAGCACTCAAGACCGATCCTCGCTTCAACTACATTCAAACTCGCTCAGGACGCGCTCCGGGAGATGGGGATGCAGGAGGGGTCAATTTTGCCCACTTGGATGTGGATTTAAGTGAAAAGGGCTTGGCAGACCGCCCTGCTGCTATTAATAAGCTACGAGAAGAATTTGCCAAACTTCCAGGTGTTGCAACGGGAATTGGTGGATTTATTTCCCATCGTATGGATGAAGTGTTATCGGGGGTGAGAAGTCAGATTGCGGTCAAAATCTTTGGTGCAGATTTAGAGCAGTTACGGACGATCGGACAACAAATCGAAGCGCAAATGCAAGCCATACCGGGAATTGTCGATTTGCAGCTTGAACCACAAGTGCCGATCAATCAGGTGCAGATTGTCTTGAATCGCGATGCTGCTGCACGAGAAGGACTATCCATTGGGCAGTTAGCAACCACGATCGAGACTGCACTGAATGGGCACGTCGTGTCTCAAGTTCTAGAAGCTCAGCAAACGTTTGATTTAGTCGTGTGGCTCAAACCTGAAGCCCGCGATAACCTGAGTACGATCGAGAATCTTCTCATTGATAAGCCCAGTGGTGGCAAAATTCTCCTAGCTCAAGTAGCGACGATTCGTAACGGAACAGGACCCAATACGATCAACCGCGAGAAAGTCTCTCGTCTGATTGTAGTCTCCGCCAATGTGAGTGGACGAGACTTACGATCAACCGTCAACGAAATCCAAGCCAAAATCAAGCAAAACGTTTCGATTCCCTCTGGCTACTTTGTGCAGTACGGGGGACAGTTTGAGGCAGAAGAACGAGCAACCCAAAATATTTTGGTATTTAGCGCGATCGCCTTTGTTATCATCTGCGTCCTCATGTATCTCTCAGTCAAATCCATTGCCTCAACTGCCATGATCATGATCAACTTACCGATTGGGCTAGTGGGTGGAGTGATTGCAGTTGCACTTACAGGCGGCGTTATTTCTGTTGCTTCGCTAGTTGGGTTTGTCACGTTGTTCGGGGTCGCCACGCGCAATGGATTGCTGTTAGTCGATAACTACAACACTAAATTTGCCGAAGGAATGCCGCTCAAAGATGTCTTAATCAAAGGCTCGATGGAACGGCTCAATGCGATTCTGATGACCGCTTTTACGTCGGCTTTGGGATTAGCACCTTTGGTTGTGGCGGGTGGAGCGGGAAAGGAAATTTTGCAGCCGTTGTCGATCGTTGTGTTAGGCGGACTTTTCACCTCAACTGCATTAACCTTGCTCGTGATTCCTGCTCTATATTCGCAGTTTAGTAAGTTTCTCGTGCCCAATTTTCCCCATCATCACCCTCAAAAAAACTATGAACATTAAGCAATCGATCACCCTTACGATAGTCGGTCTAGGACTTCTCTTAGGAGCTTGTAGCAACAGCAGTAACACCGCTACAAATTCAAGTACGAGTCCTGCGGCAACAACACCCACGACGACTGCTTCCCCCAGCACCGCAGCGACTACAGCTAAAACTGAATCCGGTGGAAAGCATGGTGGAAAAGGAGGACAGACTATTGAGACAGGCGTTTACCATCTAGAATTCATTCCCCAACCAGAAGCGAACGGAACCCATTTAGATTTCTACTTACAAAAAGGCGACAATCACGAAGCAGTTCCCAATGCGAAGGTCACAGCGCAAGTTCAACTTCCAGACGGAACCCAGAAAGCTCTAGACATGAAATATGACCCCGTAGATAAACACTACGCGGCTTTACTCCCTGGCACGACGGCTGGAGAATACAAAGTCGCCATTCTGACCGATATCAGTGGCGAAAAAGTCAACGGTCGCTTTAGTTTCAAAAAGTAGGCTGGCTACAAAAAAAGATTGATGTGATGCTCTGTATTAATGACTCAATTTGACCCGACGCAGCAGCATCGCATTGATCGAGACAATCACAGTCGAAATACTCATAAATAAGGCTCCAACGGCTGGAGAAAGCAAAATTCCAAATGGATAAGCAATTCCAGCCGCTAAGGGAATGCCAATCACGTTGTATCCCGTTGCCCAGAATAGATTCTGAATCATTTTGTTGTAGGTGGCTTTGGCAAGCTGAAGGGCATAGGTGGCATCGAGTGGATCATTTTTCACTAACACCAAGTCAGCCGACTCGATCGCGACATTGGTTCCAGCCCCGATCGCGATTCCCAAATCCGCTTCAAACAATGCAGGTGCATCATTGATACCATCTCCGACAAAAGCAGTGGGTTTCTCTGCTTTTAATCGTCGCACTAGGGTTGCCTTATCTTGCGGTAGCACTCGCGCATAGTAGCGATCGATGCCCAATTCTGCTGCAACGGTTTTCGCCACCGCTTCTGCATCACCCGTAATCATCACGGTTTCAATGTTCATTTCATGCAATCGCTGAATGGCTTCTCGTGCCCGTTCTCGAATCTGGTCAGCTAATCCAATCACAGCTAAAACTTGTTGATCGTTGAGAAGCACGATCGCGCTTTCTCCTCGCGATTCAATTTCTTGCAATCCTTTTCGTAGCGCTGACGGAAACTTTAAATTCAACTCTTCTGCCCATTCGGGTCGTCCGACTCGATAGCGTTGAGCGTTGACGGTTCCTTCCACACCTCGACCAGGAATCGCTTTGAACTCGCTCGCTTGAACCAGATGAATCTGGCGATGCTCGGCTTCTCCCACAATTGCCTGTCCTAGTGGGTGTTCTGACAACGACTCCAGCGAAGCGGAAATGGTTAACGCGTCTACTTCATCAATGCCATCTGTATCCATGTGCTGCACCCCGAATCGTCCTTCGGTCAGGGTTCCGGTTTTATCAAATGCGATCGCTTTAATATCCCTCGCTCGTTCAAACGCTTCCCGGCTACGAACTAAAATACCGTTCTTCGCAGACATCGCTGTTGCATTTACGATCACCAAAGGAATGGCTAAACCCAACGCATGAGGACAGGTAATGACTAATACTGTAACGGCACGATTGATGGCAAAGGTTAAGCCTGAGTTTGCTGCTAGCCAGACCACAAACGTTAAGGTGCTAACACCGATCGCGATTAAGGTTAACCAATACGCAAGCTGATCTGCTAAGGCTTGATATCGACTTCTAGAACTTTGCGCCTCCTCGACCAGGCGCATAATTTGGCTTAATGTCGTTTTGTCTCCAGTGCGAGTCACTTGAACAGTTAAAGCTCCCTCACCGTTAACGGCTCCCCCAACCACTTCATCACCCATCTGTTTCGTCACTGGGCGAGATTCTCCAGTCAGAAAGGCTTCATTCACACTCGAAGCACCTTCAGTGATTTCGCCATCAATCGGAATTTGTTCTCCCGGACGAATGAGAATACGATCGTGCTCGGTTAAGGTACTCACCGAGACATCCTCAATGCGCCCGTTGGTCAATCGATGTGCGATCGCAGGCACTAAATCTGCTAAATGTTCTAAAGCACGACTGGCTCCTTGCACTGAAGCCATTTCAATCCAATGTCCGAGCAACATCACATCGACCAGTGTTGCTAACTCCCAGTAGAAAGGATCACCTGGCAAACCAAACGTCACTGCCAAGCTGTAGACAAACGCAACGGTGATCGCTAGCGCAATCAGCGTCATCATGCCAATCTTGCCTCGTAGTTCGTACCAAGCACCTTTCAGGAATGCCCAGCCGCCATAGAAGTAAATGACAGTTGCCAAGATTGGCGTAATCCAATTGCTTCCTGGGAGATCAATCGCCTGATAGCGAAACCATTCTTGAAACAGTGGCGAAAAATAGAGAATTGGCAAAGTCAGCACCAAGCAGATGAAGAACCGCCGCTTGAACATCTCCGGGCTATGCCCTGCGTGTCGGTCATGCCCACCATGCTGACCGTGACCCTCGTGTTGGTGTGGGGCGGGATTAGGCAGATTTGATTCGAGTTGTTGTTCATGATCGGCGTGCCCAACATATCCCGGATCAGAATGATGTGGATGATTCGAGTGGTCGTGGTGCATGATGAATCGCTCCTCGATCGTGGATCGTTTGCCTTATATTCATATTGGCGAAGAATTCTCAAATTGCTATGAAAGATTGGGTGCGTTTAGGCAAGATCAACCTTGAGATAGAGCAATGTTCGTGTGAACAATAATGTTGAGCCGCAAATATTTCATAGCAATTTTATGATGTTGTGCAAGCTTGAGAATAGAACTGCTATGGATACTCACTTAGGCGTTACTAATGTTTCTAATCTGAGTATGAATGTACGTCAGACTAGCACATCAGGAAGCACGTGAAGCCCTAGCAGAATTTGGAAAGGAGGATTCACACCATACTGTTTTGTTGATTTAAACTCCGTTGGCGATCGCTCACAACTTCCTCATAATTTAGACCTAGCTTAGAAAAGAAGAGTCTAATATTTCTAGACTTTTACAAGGAGGGAACATCATCATGAGAAAAATATTGGGTAGTGCTTTATAGGGAAGGACGTAGAAAAGAGAGGAAGCGATAATAGAAAAGGAGATTGACTTGAGCTGACTCTTGATGATCAAGCCCTTACTAACCTGTCCGAACTGCGGTTCACACGACATCA